>NZ_JAQREL010000013.1:0-144292 GCF_028599255.1 Pseudoalteromonas sp. Angola-7 | reverse complement strand
CACCGCCGTATACTTTTGCAAGTACGTTAGTGATTGCTGCAGTTAGTGTAGTTTTACCGTGGTCAACGTGGCCGATTGTACCAACGTTTACGTGCGGTTTTACGCGTTCAAACTTTTCTTTTGCCATCTTAAAAAATTCCTAATTAAGAAATTAAAGCCTGACTCACTATTGAGCCAGACAAGCTAAAATCATATAACAGCGCGAGCTGAAATTATTGTATCTGCAACATTTTTAGAGGCTTCAGCGTACTTCAAAAACTCCATAGAGTAAGAAGCACGGCCCTGTGTTGCAGATCGTAAAGCAGTTGCATAACCAAACATTTCAGAAAGAGGAACCTGAGCATTAACTTGCTTAAGTCCACCTATTGCATCTTCCATGCCTTCGATTATGCCGCGACGACGGTTTAAGTCGCCAACTACATCACCCATGTTTGAGTCAGGAGTGATTACTTCAACCTTCATCATTGGCTCTAAAAGTACAGGGTCAGCTTTAAGCGCCCCAGCTTTCATTGCCATTGAACCTGCAATTTTAAATGCCATTTCATTCGAGTCTACATCATGGAATGAACCATCATATAAAGTCGCTTTAACGCCAAGTAATGGGTAGCCTGCCAGTACACCTTGAGACATTTGCTCTTGGATACCTTTGTCTACCGCAGGGATAAATTCTTTTGGAACCGAACCACCTACAGTTTCGTTAACGAACTCATAAATTGGTGCTTCATCATCCGAAATATCCATCGGTTCAAGTTTAACCCAGACGTGACCATATTGACCACGACCACCTGATTGACGTACAAACTTCCCTTCAACTTCAACAGTTGAACGAATAGCTTCTCGGTATGCAACCTGCGGCTTACCAACGTTACATTCAACACTGAATTCACGTTTCATACGGTCGACAATGATATCAAGGTGAAGTTCACCCATACCAGAGATTATAGTCTGGCCTGATTCTTCGTCAGTTTGTACACGAAAAGACGGATCTTCTGCGGCTAGTTTACCTAGTGCAATACCCATCTTATCTTGGTCAGCGATTGTGCGAGGCTCAACCGCAACAGAGATAACTGGCTCTGGGAACTCCATACGCTCTAGCGTAATGATAGAGTTCGGATCACACAGTGTCTCACCTGTTGTTACGTCTTTAAGACCAATAGCTGCCGCAATATCGCCTGCGTGAACTTCTTTGATCTCTTCACGTGAGTTTGAATGCATCTGTACGATACGACCAAATCGCTCACGCTTACTTTTAACTGGGTTATAAACCGCGTCACCCTGTTTAACAGTACCAGAGTAAACACGGAAAAAGGTTAAAGTGCCAACAAACGGGTCTGTTGCAATTTTAAATGCAAGTGCAGCAAACGGCGCTTTATCATCAGCTGGACGTTCTTCCTCAGTTCCATTTTCTAGGATACCTTGGATTTGTTTCACTTGTGTTGGTGCAGGCATGTATTCAACAACGCCATCAAGCACAGCTTGAACGCCTTTGTTTTTAAATGCACTACCACACGTAATGGGAACAATTTCGTTCGCTAATGTGCGTTGACGTAAGGCAGATTTAATCTCTGCTTCACTTAACTCTTCACCTTCTAAGTACTTATCCATTAGTTCTTCAGAGGCTTCAGCTGCACTTTCAACTAAATGAGAGTGCCATTCTTGAGCGAGCTCTTGAAGTTCTGCCGGTATTGCCTCATAAGAGAAAGTCATACCCTGGTCCGCTTCGTTCCAGTTAATGGCTTTCATTTTTATAAGGTCAATAACACCTTTAAAGTCGTCTTCAGCGCCAATTGGCAACTGGATTGGAACAGGCGTTGCTCCAAGACGAGATTTCACCTGGTCAACAACCGTTAAGAAGTCAGCGCCTGTGCGATCCATTTTATTTACGAAGATCATTCTTGGAACTTCGTATTTGTTCGCTTGGCGCCAAACTGTCTCAGTTTGCGGCTGTACACCTGATGAAGCACAAAGAACAACTACCGCACCATCAAGTACGCGTAAAGAACGCTCTACTTCGATAGTGAAATCTACGTGTCCTGGAGTATCAATAATATTGATACGATGGTCGTCAAATTGCGCGTCCATCCCTTTCCAGAAACACGTTGTTGCAGCAGAAGTGATTGTGATACCACGCTCTTGTTCCTGCTCCATCCAATCCATAGTTGCGGCGCCATCATGTACTTCACCGATCTTATGAGAAAGACCTGTGTAGAACAGAACACGTTCTGTTGTGGTGGTTTTGCCTGCATCTACGTGAGCTACTATGCCGATATTACGGTAGCGCTCAAGTGGAGTTGTACGTGCCATATGATCCTCTTAAAGGTTAAGGACAGATTACCAACGGTAATGTGCGAATGCTTTATTCGCTTCAGCCATACGGTGAACGTCTTCACGTTTCTTAACCGCAGTGCCTTTGTTGTCAGCAGCGTCAACGATTTCTTGAGCTAAACGTAAGCCCATAGATTTTTCGCCACGCTTACGTGCAGCGTCTACTAACCAACGCATACCTAATGCGTTGCGACGTACTGGACGTACTTCAACTGGAACTTGATAAGTTGAACCACCAACACGGCGAGATTTAACCTCTACCTGTGGACGGATGTTATCAAGTGCAGATTCAAAGATTTCTAGGTGCGACTTGCCTGATTTCTCAGCAGCCACGTCTAGCGCACCATAAACAATTTTTTCAGCAGTAGATTTCTTGCCGTCTAACATTACGATGTTAACGAATTTAGCAAGAAGTTCCGATCCGAACTTAGGATCTGGAAGAATTTTACGTTGACCTATTACGCGTCTTCTAGGCATTTTGTATCTCCGGTTTATTCAGGTTTGTCCTTTTGGAACAATCACCCAAAACAATAATTAATAATATTTAGTGCTTGGCCTTACTAACGGAAAACAATTAGCCTTTAGGGCGTTTTGCACCGTATTTAGAACGAGCTTGACGACGGTCGCTAACGCCTGCACAGTCAAGTGCACCACGTACAGTGTGAAAACGCACACCTGGTAAATCTTTAACACGACCACCACGGATTAGGATTACACTGTGCTCTTGAAGGTTATGACCTTCACCACCGATGTATGATGTTACTTCGAAACCGTTAGTTAAACGTACACGAGCTACTTTACGTAACGCTGAGTTTGGTTTCTTAGGTGTAGTTGTATATACGCGAGTACATACACCACGCTTTTGCGGACACGCTTTAAGCGCAGCTGAGTTACTTTTAGTAACCTTGCTACGACGTGGCTTACGCACTAGCTGGTTAATAGTTGCCATTTAAATAGCTCCTGAAATTAAAATTACTACTGAAAAAAATAAAAAATCCGCCCTTTTTACAAGCTTGTAACATACATGCAAGTAAATGGGTGGCGGAATTTTAATGAGCAAAGTTTAACCTGTCAACCTAAACTCATCGTAAGACAGTAGATAACTGTCTTACGATTTATTAATCTGTTGATTAATAAGAGTTTATTGATTTCCAGATAAATCTGCGTTCAGAGCATCTGTTAGTGCTTGAGTTGCCTCTTCTGCACTTACTGTTTGCTCTTCAACAACTTCACCCTGCTTGCGGCGAGCCATACGGTCTTGGTGATACGCAAAGCCAGTACCGGCTGGGATCAGACGACCCACAATTACGTTTTCTTTCAGACCACGAAGCTCATCGCTCTTACCATTCACTGCGGCATCTGTAAGAACACGTGTTGTTTCTTGGAAAGACGCTGCCGAGATGAAAGATTCGGTTGCTAGTGATGCTTTCGTGATACCCATAAGTTGTATTTCAAACTTCGCTGGGATTTTACCTTGTTTTTCAAGGTCACGATTAGCGATATTAACGCGAGCTACTTCAATTTGCTCACCCGCTAAGAACTCAGTATCACCGCCGTCAAGGATGGTACATTTACGTAGCATCTGACGAATAATTGTTTCAATGTGCTTATCATTGATCTTAACGCCCTGCAAACGGTAAACCTCTTGCACTTCGTTAACAATGTAGTTAGCAACATGAGTCACACCACGTAGGCGTAAGATGTCATGTGGTGATTCAGGACCATCGGCGATAACTTCACCTTTAGACACTTGCTCACCTTCAAACACGTTAAGTTGACGCCACTTAGGAATCATCTCTTCGTAATGATCGCCTTCAGCTGGTGTAATAACTAAACGTTTCTTACCTTTAGTTTCTTTACCGAAGCTAATAGTACCTGTGATTTCAGCTAAGATAGCTGGATCTTTTGGCTTACGTGCTTCAAATAAGTCGGCTACGCGTGGTAGACCACCCGTGATATCACGAGTTTTCGAACCTTCTTGCGGAATACGTGCAAGTACGTCACCTGGGTTTGCTGTAACGCCATCTGTCACTTCAATCGTAGTGAATGAAGGTAGACGTGTTTCTTGCAAGCCGCGCTCTTCACTTTCGATGATAAGCTTAGGCTCTTTCGCATTTACTTTAGCAAGGTCTTTAACAACTACACGGGTTAAACCGGTTAGTTCATCAGTTTGTGCTTCAGTATTTGAGTCATCAATATCGCTGAACGAGATTTTTGACTTATGCTCAAGAACGATTGGGTGACTATGCGGGTCCCAAGTAGCAACGATGTCGTTACCTTGAACTTCTGCATTGTCTTGTACTGTTAGTACCGCACCGTAAGGTACTTTATAACGCTCTTTTTCACGACCGAAGCTATCAATGATAGTGATTTCAGTTGAACGTGAAGTAATTACAATCTTACCGTCGGTATTAAGTACATACTTAGCGTTATGTAGTTTTAACGTACCGTCAGTTTTAACTTGTACATTGTTTTCAGCTGATGCTCTTGATGCCGCACCACCGATGTGGAATGTACGCATCGTAAGCTGTGTACCCGGCTCACCGATTGATTGTGCCGCGATAACACCTACTGATTCACCCGCGTTGATGATATGACCACGTGCAAGGTCACGACCATAACACTTAGCACATACACCAAAGTCGTTATCACAGGTGATAACAGAACGTACGCGAACTTCATCTACTGAGTGCTCTTCTAAAAGGTCACACAGTTTTTCATCAAGCATGATATTACGTTCTACTAATACAGTATCTGTATTAGGGATAACCACAGGCTCAGCTACAACACGACCTAGTACACGTTCGCGAAGTGCTTCTACAACGTCACCACCTTCAATAAGCGGTTTCATTGTTAAGCCATCTTCTGTGCCACAGTCGTCTTCATTGATTACCAAATCTTGTGCAACGTCTACTAGACGACGCGTTAGGTAACCTGAGTTAGCTGTTTTAAGTGCTGTATCGGCAAGACCTTTACGCGCACCGTGCGTTGAGATGAAGTACTGTAGTACGTTTAGACCTTCACGGAAGTTAGCCGTGATTGGCGTCTCGATGATTGAACCATCTGGACGTGCCATTAGACCACGCATACCTGCTAGCTGACGGATCTGAGCGGCACTACCACGAGCACCGGAGTCGGCCATCATAAACACTGAGTTAAATGACGGTTGCTCTTCTTCTTCACCTTTCGCATTGATAACCGTGTCTTTAGACAAGTTGGCCATCATTTCACGTGATAAGTTTTCATTTACACGTGACCAGATATCGATAACTTTATTGTACTTTTCACCAGCCGTTACAAGACCTGATTGGAATTGTTGGTTGATTTCAGTTACTTCAGCTTCAGCTGATTCAATGATTGATGCTTTAACTGGTGGGATAACTAAGTCATCGATACCAATTGAAACACCTGACTTCATTGCGTAGTGGAAACCGGTGTACATAACTTGGTCAGCAAACACAACAGTGTCTTTAAGACCTAGACGACGGTAACACTCGTTTAATAAGCCAGAAATCTGCTTTTTACCTAATGCTTGGTTGATTGACTCAAACGGCATGCCTTTAGGTAAAATTAGAGACAGAATTGCACGACCAACAGTAGTGTCGATAAGCGTTACAGTGTCTTCAACAACACCTGCTTCGTTAGTGATTGACTGACTAATACGCACTTTAACGCGCGCGTGAAGTTCTGCGTTACCACTACGGTATGCTTTTTCTGCTTCTTTAGGATCTTTAAATACAATGCCTTCGCCTTTCGCATTAATGCGATCGCGCGTCATGTAGTAAAGACCTAATACAACATCCTGTGAAGGAACGATGATTGGCTCACCATTCGCTGGAGATAGAATGTTGTTAGTAGACATCATTAGTGCACGAGCTTCTAACTGAGCTTCAAGTGTTAACGGTACGTGTACCGCCATTTGGTCACCATCGAAGTCGGCGTTGTAAGCCGCACATACTAATGGGTGTAAATGGATTGCTTTACCTTCAATTAGTACAGGTTCGAACGCTTGGATACCTAAACGGTGAAGTGTAGGTGCACGGTTAAGTAATACTGGATGTTCACGAATTACTTCGTCTAGTACATCCCATACTTCCGCTACTTCGCGCTCTACCATTTTCTTAGCAGCTTTGATTGTCGTAGCCATGCCGCGACGCTCTAATTTGCCATAGATAAATGGTTTGAATAGCTCAAGTGCCATCTTCTTAGGAAGACCACATTGGTGAAGCTTAAGTGTAGGACCAACCGTGATTACAGAACGGCCAGAGTAATCTACACGCTTACCAAGTAAGTTCTGACGGAAACGACCTTGCTTACCCTTGATCATATCAGCAAGAGATTTAAGCGGACGCTTGTTAGAACCTGTAATTGCACGACCACGACGACCGTTATCAAGTAGCGCATCTACCGCTTCTTGTAACATACGTTTTTCGTTGCGTACGATAATATCTGGTGCAGCTAAATCTAATAGACGCTTAAGACGGTTATTACGGTTAATAACACGACGGTAAAGGTCGTTTAGATCAGATGTCGCAAAACGACCACCGTCTAGTGGTACTAATGGACGTAAGTCAGGTGGCAATACTGGAAGTACTGTCATGATCATCCACTCAGGGTTATTACCTGATTGGTGGAACGATTCCATTAACTTAAGACGCTTAGTGATCTTTTTACGCTTCGTTTCAGAGTTAATTGTTGGTAACTCTTCACGCATTTCTGCAATTAATTGGCCAAGATCAAGTTCACGAAGCAAGTCTAATACTGCTTCTGCACCCATCTTAGCTTCAAACTCATCACCGTGCTCTTCAAGTGCATCTAGGTATTCTTCTTCACCTAATAGTTGACCACGCTCAAGCGTTGTCATACCAGGCTCAGTTACTACGAATGATTCGAAGTAAAGAACACGTTCAATATCACGAAGTGTCATATCAAGCATTAAGCCAATACGAGACGGTAATGATTTTAAAAACCATATATGTGCTACTGGGCTCGCAAGGTCGATATGACCCATACGATCACGACGCACTTTTGTAAGTGTAACTTCAACGCCACACTTCTCACAGATCACACCACGGTGTTTAAGGCGTTTATATTTACCACATAAACACTCATAATCTTTCACTGGGCCGAAAATACGGGCACAGAATAAGCCATCGCGCTCAGGCTTGAAAGTACGGTAGTTAATAGTCTCAGGTTTCTTTACTTCACCGTATGACCATGAACGAACCATGTCTGGTGAAGCAAGACCAATGCGAATTGCATCGAATTCTTCGGTCTTATTTTGTTGCTTCAGAAACTTAAGTAAGTCTTTCACCTTAGCTCTCCTGTCGGAGTTAATCTTGAGGGCGGATAATCTCGCCCCTACATTCTATTCAGCCGTAACAGATGCTGCAGGGTTAACTGCAGCATCTAATTGGCTTAATTTTCTTCCAACTCGATGTTGATACCCAGTGAGCGGATTTCTTTCAACAATACGTTGAACGATTCTGGCATACCTGGTTCCATTTTATGGTTACCATCAACGATGTTTTTATACATCTTAGTACGACCGTTCACGTCATCCGATTTCACTGTTAGCATTTCTTGTAGAGTGTAAGCAGCACCGTAAGCTTCAAGTGCCCATACTTCCATCTCACCAAAACGCTGGCCACCGAACTGTGCTTTACCACCCAGCGGCTGCTGAGTAACAAGGCTATAAGAACCAGTAGAACGTGCGTGCATCTTATCGTCAACCAAGTGGTTAAGTTTAAGCATGTACATGTAACCAACAGTTACTTGACGTTCAAACTGATCGCCAGTACGGCCATCATAGAGTGTAACCTGACCACTTCTTGGGTATCCACCAAGCTCTAGCATGTCTTTGATTTCGTCTTCTTTAGCGCCATCAAATGCAGGAGTAGCGATTGGTAAACCACCTTTTAAGTTATCAGCTAAACGACGAATTTCATCATCAGAGAAGCTAGCAATATCTACTTCTTGACGAGATTCACCGATTTCGTAAGCTTGCTTGATGAATTCACGTAGCTCATGCAGCTCACGTTGTTCCTTCATCATTTCCTCTAAGCGCTCACCAATACCACGTGCAGCTAGACCCATATGTGTTTCAAGGATCTGACCGATGTTCATTCGTGATGGTACACCTAGTGGATTTAGTACGATATCTACCGTACGACCTTTATCATCGTATGGCATATCTTCTACTGGTACGATAGTCGAGATAACACCTTTGTTACCGTGACGACCCGCCATTTTATCACCCGGTTGGATACGACGTTTAACAGCTAGGTATACTTTAACAATCTTAAGTACGCCTGGTGCTAAGTCATCACCTTGAGTAATTTTACGACGTTTGTTTTCAAACTTCTTATCGTATTCAGCTTTAAGCTCATCGTACTGTGCAGCTAGTTGCTCAAGTTCAGCTTGCTTGTCTTCTTGTGCAAGGCTTTGAGTAAGTAGCTTTTCAGCATTTAGTGACGCTAAGTTGTCTTCATCGAAGCCTGCTGCAGCAAGTAGCTTGCGAGCACGGTCTAATACACCGGCTTCTAGAATACGGAACTCTTCGTTGAAGTCTTTCTTCGCTTCGCGAAGCTGCATGTCTTCAACTTCTAACGCACGCTTATCTTTTTCAACACCATCACGGGTGAAAACTTGTACGTCAATTACAGTACCAGTTACAGAGTTTGGTACACGTAAAGAGCTGTCTTTAACGTCAGACGCTTTTTCGCCGAAGATAGCACGCAGTAGCTTCTCTTCAGGTGTTAATTGCGTCTCGCCTTTCGGAGTCACTTTACCTACTAGGATATCGCCGCCTTTAACTTCAGCACCAATATAAACAACGCCTGATTCATCAAGCTTGCCTAGCGCAGACTCACCCACATTCGGGATATCTGCAGTGATCTCTTCAGGACCTAATTTAGTATCACGGGCAACACACTGTAGTTCTTGAATGTGGATAGTCGTTAGACGATCTTCTTCAACTACGCGCTCTGATAGTAAGATTGAATCCTCGAAGTTATAACCGTTCCATGGCATGAATGCCACGCGAAGGTTTTGACCAAGGGCTAAGTCACCTAAGTCAGTCGAAGGACCATCTGCTAACACGTCACCACGAGTAACCGGTTCACCAACCATGCACGTTGGTTTTTGGTTAATACATGTATTTTGGTTAGAACGTGTGTATTTAGTAAGGTTGTAAATGTCGATGCCCGCTTCACCAGGAATACGCTCATCGTCATGTACGTTTACAACGATGCGGCTAGCATCGGCGTACATTACTTCACCACCACGTTTAGCAACAATCGTTACACCAGAATCTTTCGCTAGTGTTAACTCAATACCTGTACCTACTAACGGCTTATCCGCTTTCAATGTTGGTACTGCTTGACGTTGCATGTTTGAACCCATCAATGCACGGTTAGCATCATCGTGTTCTAGGAACGGGATAAGTGCAGCCGCTACAGAGATCACCTGTTGTGGTGATACATCCATATATTGCTGGTCCATGCGACCCATAAAGGTAGATTCACCTTTGTGACGACACGGAATAAGTTCATCAACAAACTCATTGGTTTCAGTTAAGTTTGAGTTCGCCTGTGCGATAACAAACTGACCTTCTTCAATGGCTGATAAATAATCAACTTCATCAGTTACTACACCATCTACCACTTTACGGTAAGGTGTTTCTAAGAAACCGTAATCATTTGTACGTGCGTACGTAGATAACGAGTTAATTAGACCGATGTTTGGACCCTCAGGAGTCTCGATTGGACATACGCGACCATAGTGAGTTACGTGAACGTCACGTACTTCAAAGCCAGCGCGCTCACGTGTTAGACCGCCCGGACCTAATGCAGAAATACGACGCTTATGCGTTACTTCTGATAGTGGGTTATTTTGGTCCATAAACTGTGATAACTGAGACGAGCCGAAGAACTCTTTAACCGCTGCCGAAATAGGCTTAGCGTTAATAAGATCTTGTGGCATTATCGCGTCAAGGTCACCTAAGCTTAAACGCTCACGTACAGCACGTTCTACACGTACTAGACCAACACGGAATTGGTTCTCAGCCATTTCGCCAACACTACGTATACGACGGTTGCCTAAGTGGTCAATATCATCAACATCGCCTTGACCGTTACGAATAGCAATTAATACTTTCATAACAGACACGATGTCTTCTTTGCTTAATGTGCCAGGGCCTGTGTCTGTATCGTAACCAACACGGCTATTGAACTTCATACGACCTACAGTAGATAAGTCATAACGTTCTTCAGAGAAGAATAAGTTCTCGAATAAGGCTTCAGCCGCGTCTTTCGTCGGTGGCTCGCCTGGGCGCATCATGCGGTAAATTTCTACTAATGCTTCTAAACGGTTGCTAGACGAGTCAATATTTAATGTATTTGACATGTAAGCGCCGCTGTCCACTTCATTGATGTATAACGTCTCAATTTTAGTGTGACCTGCTTTAACCAATTCAGCCATCAACTCTAGTGATAGCTCGTCATTAGCGTTTGCAATAACTTCACCTGTTGACTCATCAACATAGTTTTTAGCTACAATACGGCCAATGATGTACTCATGTGGTACTTCTAATTGATTAATGCCTTTTTTCTCGATGCTCTTGATGTGGCGAGCCGTAATACGACGACCGCTTTCAACAAGTACTTCACCGTCTTCGCCTTTGATATCAAAAGCGGCAGTTTCACCACGTAAACGTGAAGGCACAAGTTCCATAAGAACTTTACCGTCAGTTACTTCAAACGCGGTAGTATCGAAGAACATATCTAAGATTTCTTCGCTAGAGTACTCAAGTGCACGTAAAATAATAGACGCCGGTAATTTACGACGACGGTCTATACGTACATATAAGTTATCTTTTGCATCAAATTCGAAGTCTAACCATGAACCACGGTAAGGTATAACGCGTGCGTTATATAATACTTTACCCGATGAATGGGTTTTACCGCGGTCGTTATCAAAGAATACACCAGGGCTACGGTGTAGCTGAGAAACGATAACACGCTCTGTACCATTGATTACAAAAGTACCGGTATCAGTCATGAGCGGAATTTCGCCCATGTAAACTTCTTGCTCTTTAATGTCTTTAACTGTGCCTGGAGCTTCTTTGTCCATAACTACAAGACGCAGTTTCACGCGAAGTGGAGCAGAATAAGTCACACCGCGAATTTGACATTCTTTTACATCGAATACTGGCTCACCAATACGATAACTTACGTATTGAAGCTCAGAATTTCCCGAGTAGCTTTTAATAGGGAACACAGAACGGAAGGCTGCTTCCAAACCATGATCGCCATCAGCGTCTGGGACTAAGAATTTTTTAAACGATTCTAACTGTGTCGACAGTAAGAAAGGTATATCCAAAACTTGTGGACGTTTACCAAAATCCTTACGGATACGTTTCTTTTCAGAATAAGAGTAAGCCATGGGGTTCCTCAGCTTGCTGATCTTTGACCCGACCTGTTCTTGTAAGAACAGACTTAACTGGCATCTATGCCAAGATTTACAACATTTAATTGTTGTTCTAATTAACTCCGCCTTAGCAACACTAGCAAACTATAAAGCGTTGAAAGTAAAGAGAAAATCAGATTTTATTTGAGCTATAGGAATACATAACTCTATAGCGCAAAAAGGCCGGTGATTAAATAATCACCAGCCCTTGCCTGATTACTCAGGCAGCGAACCTAGCGTGAGCTAGATTACTTAACCTCAACTTCAGCACCAGCTTCAGTAAGGTCTTTTTGAAGTGCTTCAGCTTCTTCTTTAGATACACCTTCTTTGATAGGTGCAGGAGCAGCTTCAACAAGAGCTTTCGCTTCTTTAAGGCCTAGGCCTGTTGCGCTACGTACAGCTTTGATTGCCGCAACCTTGTTAGCGCCAGCGCCAGTAAGGATTACGTCAAATTCAGTTTTCTCTTCAGCAGCTTCAGCAGCAGGACCTGCTACCATAGCAGCTGCAGCAGTTACGCCGAATTTTTCTTCCATTGCTTCAACAAGAGCAACAACGTCCATTACTGACATTTCAGCAATTGCGTCAAGGATTTGGTCTTTAGTTACAGACATTACAAATTTCCTAATAATTAACGGACTCTAGGTCCAAATAAATTTACACCGAAAGAGAGGTTAAACAGCTTAAAATTAAGCAGCTTGCTCTTCTTTCTGTACACGTACTGCTTCAATTGTTTTACACAATTTGCCAGCAGACGCTTCTTTCATAGCGCTCATTAAGCGTGCAACAGCTTCATCGTATGTAGGTAATGTAGCAAGCATTGCTGCATCTACAACATTTCCTTCAAAAGCGGCCGTTTTAACTTCGAATTTCTCATTCTTTTTCGCGAAATCTGCGAAGATACGCGCAGCAGCACCAGGGTGCTCTGATGAGAAAGCGATTAAGCTTGGACCAACTAACGAATCAGATAGACATTCAAATTCAGTACCTTCAACAGCACGTTTTGCTAGAGTGTTACGAACAACTTTCATCCATACACCAGCTTCACGAGCTTCTTTACGAAGGGCTGTAATTGCGCCTACTGCTACACCACGAGAATCTGCAACAACTGCAGAAAGAGCACCATTGGCTGCTTCGTTGACTTCAGCAACAATTGCTTTTTTGCCTTGAAGATTTAAAGCCATGGGTGTTACTCCTGGTTTAATGGGTCACCGACACTCGGCTTCCCTGTTTTACTCTTCCCCATCAACAAACTTGATAGAGATGCTTTTTACGGCGAGAGCCAGAAGAGATTAGGAAAAATCTATCTGGGGATTCACACCGTCTACGTAGGTAATATTAAGGCCGAAGCCGCCTACGGTCTTGGACGGAAGCCCAATTTATCGCATCACTCAAGAGCTTAGCGAAATTATGGACTTCAACCCGAATTCTTTACTTGTTAAATAATAAATTATTCAACAAAATGGCGCAAAATTATAGTACAAATTTCACGCCATGTAAACACCTATTAAGCTACAGAAGTGCTTAAAGTGTTTTGGTCAACAGCAACACCTGCGCCCATTGTTGTAGAGATGGTTACTTTCTTAACGTAAACACCTTTAGCTTGAGAAGGTTTAGCCTTCTTAAGCGCAACGATTAGAGCTTCAAGGTTTTGTTGAAGTTGCTCAGCAGTGAAATCAACCTTACCGATAGTAGTATGGATGATACCATTTTTGTCATTACGGTAACGTACTTGACCTGCTTTCGCATTTTTAACTGCTTCTGCAACGTTAGGCGTTACAGTACCAGTTTTAGGGTTAGGCATAAGACCACGTGGACCTAAGATTTGACCTAGTTGACCAACAACACGCATAGCGTCTGGTGATGCAACAACAACGTCAAAATCCATCTCGCCTTTCTTAACTAGTTCAGCAAGATCTTCCATGCCTACTAATTCAGCACCGGCTTCTTTTGCAGCTTCTGCATTAGCGCCTTGAGTGAATACAGCAACACGAACATCACGGCCAGTACCGTTAGGTAGTACAGTTGCACCACGAACGTTCTGGTCAGATTTACGAGCGTCAATACCAAGGTTAACAGCAACGTCAACACTTTCTACGAATTTAGCTGTCGCTAACTCTTTTAAAAGCGCAACTGCTTCATTGATTTCGTAATCTTTAGTTACTTCCACTTTTTCGCGGATAGTACGCATACGTTTAGTTAATTTAGCCATTTCTTAGTCCTCTACGTTCAAGCCCATCGCACGCGCAGAACCTGCGATAGTGCGAACCGCAGCGTCCATATCAGCCGCTGTAAGGTCAGCTCGTTTTGTCTCAACGATCTCTTCAAGTTGAGCACGAGTTACTGTGCCTACTTTTTCAGTGTTAGGACGGCCTGAGCCTGATTTGATACCAGCAGCTTTCTTAAGTAAGTAAGCAGCAGGTGGCGTTTTCATATCGAACGTAAATGAACGGTCACCGTAAACAGAGATCACTACAGGAACTGGAGCGCCTTTTTCGATAGACTCTGTACGCGCGTTAAACGCTTTACAGAATTCCATGATGTTTACACCGTGTTGACCTAGTGCAGGACCTACTGGAGGACTAGGATTAGCCATACCAGCGGCAACTTGTAGCTTGATTAAAGCTTCAACTTTTTTAGCCATTATAAATACCTCATTTGGTGGGTCTTAGCCTTGTGCGCGCGAGGACGCGTACTCTAACGGCTTCCCAGTTTAAAAATTGGTTTCGTACTTTTTGCGAGCAAAAATAAATTTTTGCCTTAATACAAAAAGGCCGCTGATTATAAGTTAATCAGCGGCCTTTTTCAAGCTTCGTGCCAAAATTTAAGTAAATAATGGCGAAGCTTTTTTAATCAATTACTTATCTTGTTCAACTTGACCAAATTCAAGTTCAACCGGTGTAGAACGACCAAAAATAAGTACCGACACTTTCACGCGGCTCTTTTCGTAGTCAACTTCTTCAACAACACCGCTAAAGTCAGCAAATGGACCATCAGTAACACGAACAACTTCACCTGGCTCAAATAATGTAGCTGGTTTAGGTGCTTCAGCGTTTTCTTGAAGACGGTTAAGAATGCGTTCTGCTTCTTTAGAACTAATAGGCGCTGGGCGGTCAGAAGTACCACCAATAAAGCCCATTACACGTTCAGTGCTGTTCACTAAGTGCCAGCTTGCATCGTTCATATCCATTTGTACTAGTACGTAACCTGGGAAGAATTTACGCTCAGATTTACGCTTTTGACCAGCGCGCATCTCAACAACTTCTTCTGTTGGTACTAATATTTCACCAAAGCTCTCTTCAAGACCTTCAATTTTGATGTGCTCTGATAACGTTTGCGCTACACGCTTTTCGTAACCAGAGAATGCTTGTACAACGTACCAGCGTAATTTAATTTCTTTGTTCTCATCCGACATGGGATCAGATCTCCAATCCAGTTAAAAAGCCTACAGCGCGGAATAAAATGCCATCTAATCCCCAAAGGATAAGCGCCATAATCACTGTTGCAACCATTACGATTAATGTCGTGTGGGTAGTTTCTTGACGCGTTGGCCAAACAACTTTACGTACTTCAATGCGTGCTTCTTTAGCAAATGCTAAAAAGTCACTGCCTTTAGCGGTTTGCGAGGCAATACCTAAACCTGCTGCTATAGCAACCACAACGCCAATTGCACGTAGTAATACAGACTGATCTGCAAACATGTGATTACCAACAACTGCGCCTGCAAGTAGCGCGATTGCTACTAACCACTTTACCGACTCCATCGCACTTGATGGTGTTTCTACATTCGTGCTCATAATATTATTACCTTAACTACAGACACAACAACCCTACACAACGGCAGGGTTAATCCATTAAAATCTAAACTTAAAAACAGACTTATTTAAACCGATTTTTAACCCCAGACTTACTCAACTTATGAGTAAAAATGGCAGGGGCGGAGAGATTCGAACTCCCAACCGTCGGTTTTGGAGACCGCTGTTCTACCAATTGGAACTACGCCCCTGCAAAGTGGATGCCTATTATACTTACGCAAATCATTAACACAAGCCTAAAAGATACCCACATTGCAAAATCTCGATAAACTATTAAGTCCTTAATAATAAAAAGGCTTAATTAGCCCCTTTTACTAGCGGCACGCCATTATTACCAACTGGAATATAAACCGTTGTATGGTTTGGCGACTCAGCCATTTTTGCCTGCGCGTTTATAGCTTCATGTTGTAAATAATTTGCAGTAAGCGTTGCGTTAATTATTTTTTGAGCTTGGGCAATACCTTTTGCTTCTTCCACTCTTATTTCAGCATCTTTGCGTGCTATTTCTTTTTGTGTTTCTTTCTCTGCTAGTAACTGCTGCGCGGCAAGCTTTTTCTCTACAGCATTTGCGACAATGGCTGGGTAATTAATATCTCCCACTACTACATTTGCTAATTTAAAGGGCGTTGATGATAAATAAGTTTGTAAACGCAAACTAACTTCTTGCGCTATTTGTTCGCGGTTTGTTTTCAGCTCACCACTGTCGTACTTTTGCACAATGTCACGCACATAGGTTCTAAACGTTTCACGCACAAAGCGTTTATACCAGTTCTCAGCGCCATACTCTTCTACAACTGTTTTTACCGAGCCACTTTGAATCCCTATTACTGCATGAAAATCAAATTTTATATTTAAATCATCATTAGCAAGAATTCTGAATGTTTCAGTATACGTATTAGGTCGCATATCAATATTTACCACTTCATTACGAAGTAAAGAAACACCATAGTTAGCAGGTCCTTTCATGGTGCCTTGGTAGCCCCCTTCGCCAAATATTCTTGGTTTTTCGTACACATACCCTTCTTCACCTGCAGGCGTGCTTGGGTTAGTACATGCAGTTAAGCCAAACCCTACAACACCGGCCAAAATGGCACCTTTAACAAGGTTATTGACCAGGTTTTGCATCCCTGAATTTCTTGGTTTCATTATATGTCCTTGGTTATTTTTCTAATACTTTATATACATCACTTAGTAAGCTTGATGCGCCAAACCTAAATGTAGTGGCCTGTAAGTAGTCATCACCCATAATTGAGCGTGTCAGTGCTAAATACTCCTTTGCATCAATAACAGTTTTAACTCCGCCTGCGGCTTTAAAACCAACAACCTTACCCGATTGTTTAATAGCGCTGAGCATCACGTTTGTTGCGTCAAGCGTTGCATTTATTGCCACTTTACCTGTGCTGGTTTTTACAAAATCAGCCCCGCCTTGAATAGCCAAGTTTGTAGCTTTAGTGATTAGCTCTGCAGTTTTAAGTTCGCCACTTTCTATAATTACTTTTAATTGCGCTCTTGTACCACAGGCTTTTTTACTTTGAGTTACATACTCCAGCACTTTGCTGTGCTCGCCAGCAATAAGCGCTTTATACGGGATCACTAAATCTATTTCATCCGCGCCGCGCTCAATTGCTATCAGTGTTTCGTTTATCACATCGCTCAGTGGCGCATCACCACTAGGAAAATTTGTAACCGTTGCTACTTTTACATGGTTAAGCTCACGCGCAGCCAATGCTATTTTTGCATCATCTACAAAATCACTGTAAACGCATACTGCAGCAGGTGTGCCCAATTTAGGGTTAATACTATTTACAAGCTGCTGAATATCACTGGCCGTGTCTGAGGTGTTTAGGCTTGTTAAATCCATAAGCGATACAGCTAAGTGTGCATCGTTGTGTTGTTCAGTCATACGTAATCCCTTTAAGTAGGCGATAAATTAGGTTCAGCGCCATAGTAACAAATTAACGTAATCTCGCTATAGCTCATAACCAAACACTATAAGCACATTATTTTGCGTGTAATGCGCGTTAATCCCCTATAGATTAAGGCTTAAACCTAAAACAACCACCCATTATAACTTTTGGTTATATAAACTTGGTTTTAATTATTTTTTACTTACTAGTGCGCGCTATATTCTGCCCCCTGCTCAATAGCGTTTTATTTTAGATTTTACTTAGAGGTGTTAACCACGTGCAGTATTTACCTATCTTTACCAAACTCGACAACAAACCCGTGCTGGTTGTTGGCGGTGGAGAGGTCGCATTACGCAAATGTCGCGCGTTTTTAAAAGCCCGCGCAAATGTAACCTTAGTGGCACCTTGGTTTTGTGATGAACTAAAAGAACATGCACAAAACAATGAAGTAACGCTTATTGATGCCTATTTTGATGAGTCGCACCTTGATGGCAAAATGCTGGTTATAGCAGCCACAGACTTAGACGAAGTAAACAACAATGTATTTGAGCTAGCAAACGCACGCAATGTATTTGTAAATGTGGTTGATGACCAACCTAAATGTACGTTTATATTCCCATCAATTGTAGACCGTGATCCAATAACCATAGCTATTTCAAGTGCAGGCACCGCGCCAGTACTTGCTCGGCGACTACGTGAAAAGCTCGAAACGTTAATCCCACAACACATTGGCCCACTGGCTACTTTAGTTGGCAGTTTTAGAGACAAAGTAAAACAGCGCTTTAAGCACTTTGCTGATCGCCGCCAGTTTTGGGAAGGCGTGTTTGATTCATCAGTCGTAAGCAAAGTGCAAACAGGTAATACCGATGCAGCACAAGCACAACTAGAGCAAATGCTTGATGCCAAAGCCGAGCCAGAAGGCGAAGTGTATGTAGTGGGTGCAGGCCCAGGCGATCCTGAGCTTTTAACACTTAAAGCATTGCAGTTAATGCAGCAAGCCGATGTCGTTGTATACGACTATTTAGTGTCTGATGAAATTATGGAATTAGTACGCCGTGATGCCGATTTAGTTTGCGTAGGCAAGCGTATGGGCGATCACAGTGTAGCGCAAGAAGATACCAACCAAATGCTGGTTGATTTTGCCAAGCAAGGCAAAAAAGTATGCCGCATTAAAGGCGGCGACCCATTTATTTACGGCCGTGGTGGCGAAGAAGTACAAGTACTGGCTGCCAATAACGTTAATTATCAAATAGTACCGGGTATAACTGCCGCCGCTGGTTGTAGCGCGTATGCGGGTATTCCGCTTACTCACCGCGACCACGCACAAGCCATCCAGTTTGTAACAGGGCATTGTAAAAAAGATGGCCAAGAGCTCGATTGGCAATCGCTTGCTAAAGCGCATCAAACTTTAGCTATTTATATGGGCGTTATTAAATCGCCACATATACAGGCTCAGCTTTTAAAACATGGGCGTAGCGCTAATACGCCAGTTGCCATAATCGAAAACGGCACGCGTAAAAACCAGCGTGTTGTTACGGGGCAATTAGGTGAGCTTGCAGATTTAATAGAGCGCAACAGTGTGGTATCGCCAGCATTACTTATTATTGGCGAAGTAGCCGCCCTGCACTCGCAGCTTGCGTGGTTTGGCCAAAACGAGCAAACCAGTAGCTTTGCTCAGCCGCTAACCGGCGTATCAAATACATAATTATATTTTACTTAATCACTTTTAATCATTTTAGTAGGACGACTAACAATGGCTTTAACTCACCTTCAGCAACTTGAAGCTGAAAGTATCAAAATCATGCGCGAAGTCGCCGCTGAGTTTGAGAACCCAGTAATGCTTTACTCTATTGGTAAAGATTCATCGGTACTTTTGCACTTAGCGCGTAAAGCATTTTACCCTGCAAAAATTCCGTTTCCGTTATTACACGTAGACACCAACTGGAAGTTTCGTGAAATGATTGAGTTTCGCGATCGCCTTGCAAAAGAATACGGTTTTGACCTGCTGGTACACAAAAACCCAGAAGGTATGGCAATGGGTATTAGCCCGTTTGAGCATGGTTCAGGTAAACATACCGACATAATGAAAACCCAAGGCTTAAAGCAAGCGCTAGATAAATACGGCTTTGATGCTGCATTTGGTGGCGCACGCCGCGATGAAGAAAAGTCTCGCGCTAAAGAGCGTGTTTACTCGTTCCGCGATAAACACCACCGCTGGGACCCTAAAAACCAACGTCCGGAGCTTTGGAATACTTACAACAGCCAAGTTAACCCAGGTGAGAGCATTCGTGTATTCCCACTGTCTAACTGGACTGAGCTTGATATTTGGCAATACATTTACCAAGAAAACATTGAAATGGTTCCGCTTTATTTAGCGAAAGAGCGCCCAGTAGTAGAGCGCGACGGCACCTTAATTATGGTCGACGATGAGCGCATGCCACTTGCTGAGGGCGAAGTACCACAAATGAAGTCGGTACGTTTTCGTACTTTAGGCTGTTACCCACTTACCGGTGCAGTTGAATCTACAGCCAGTAACCTAACAGAAATTATTGAAGAAATGCTGCTATCTACGTCATCTGAACGTGAAGGCCGTGTAATAGATCACGACTCAGCAGGCTCAATGGAGAAGAAAAAACGTGAGGGGTATTTCTAATGTCTACCAATACTAACGACACCATTAACGAAGTAAAAGAGATTGGCATAGACGCCTACCTAGCACGCCAACAAGATAAAAGCTTATTGCGTATGCTTACCTGTGGCAGCGTAGATGACGGTAAATCAACACTGATTGGCCGCCTACTGCACGACAGCCACCAAATTTATGAAGATCAGCTAGCTGCTCTTCATAAAGATAACGAAAAAGTAGGTAACGCAGGCGAAGAGCTAGACTTAGCGCTACTGGTAGATGGCCTACAAGCTGAGCGCGAGCAAGGTATTACTATTGATGTAGCGTACCGTTATTTTTCAACGGCTAAGCGTAAATTTATTATTGCCGACACCCCAGGGCATGAGCAATACACACGCAACATGGTAACAGGCGCATCAACAAGCGATGTAGCCATTATTTTGGTTGATGCTCGCTACGGTGTGCAAGTACAAACTAAGCGTCATAGCTTTATTTGTGACTCGCTAGGTATTAAACAGTTTGTGGTAGCGATTAATAAAATGGATATCGTTGATTTTGACGAAACCGTTTATGAAAAAATCAAAGCCGACTACCTTAAATTTGCTGAGCAACTTAACGTATCAAACATTAAGTTTGTGCCTATGTCGGCGCTTAAAGGCGACAACGTAGTAACCCGCTCTGCTCATACGCCTTATTACACCGACAAGCCATTGCTTGAGCTTTTAGAAGACTCACCAGCGGCCGAAACCGATACCGGCTTTGAAGCACGCTTGCCTGTGCAATATGTAGTGCGCCCTAACTTAAACTTCCGTGGTTTTCAGGGCACATTGGCATCAGGTAAATTACAAGTTGGCGATGCAATAAAAGTATTACCGTCGGGTAAAACATCAAGTATTAAAGAAATTGTGACCTTTAATGGCAACCTAGATCACGCAGAGGCCGGCCAAGCAATTACCGTTACCCTCAATAGCGAAATTGATATTAGCCGCGGCGATGTCATTGTGCCGCAAAGCTCAAGTGCAACGGTTACTAACCTTATACAAGCTAAACTTGTGTGGATGCACGAAGAGCCGCTGGTACTAGGTAAAAGCTACAACATTAAACTAGGTAGCAAAAATACATCAGCCGTGGTTAAAAAGATTGACCACACTATTGATGTAAATACTTTAGAGCACGGCACAGCCGATTCACTTCAGCTAAACGAAATTGCCATTGTCACACTTGAACTAAGCGAAACAATATTAGCTGACGAGTATCACAACAACCACGAAACTGGCTCATTTATCCTTATCGACCGTTTATCTAACTTAACGGTTGCCGCAGGTATGATTGAGCAAGTACTAAAAAGCGAAAAACAAAACAGCGATTTCAGCGACTTTGAAATTGAGTTTAATAGCTTAGTACGCAAGCACTTCCCACATTGGCAAGCGCTTGATATTTCAAAACTGTAAGTATAAAAATGTCTGTTAGGAATATAAAAGCATGGTAGAGCAGCTCGTTTTAACAGGCATTATGCTTACCTTAGTTGGGTGCCTTTTTGGCACCCGCATTAATCCAGCATGGTTATTTGTAAGTGCTATTGGTACGGGTTATTTAACAGGCCTGATTGACCTTGAAAGCATGTTAGTAAACTACGCAAACCCGTCGCTCATTACCCTAGTATTATTAGTGCTGGTTTCAATCGCTATTGAAAAAACCACACTCATACAACAGCTTTCCCAATCGTTATCTAAAGGAAGCTTAGTAAAGTCGGTAACAAAGCTTGGTTTATCAACCGCGTTTTTATCGTCATTTACTAACAATACCGCGGTTGTGGCATCGCTTATCACCGCCATAAAAGACAACCCAAATCATTCACCCTCAAAGCTACTATTACCGCTGTCGTACACCGCTATATTAGGCGGCACCATTACACTTATTGGTACATCAACCAATTTAATAGTGAACGGCTTTGCCGTAGATGCAGGTATGGCGCCACTGGGCTTTTTTGATTTTACCTTAGTGGGCATTGGCGCATTAAGTGTGGGCCTCATTACTATTTTAGTGATGCTCAAATACCTGCCCGACAACGGCAAAAACACACAAGAGGTTATTCCCTTTTACTTAGAGGGAAAAGTGCAGGCAGACTCTAAACTTATTGGCCGCACCGTAGAAGAAAACGGCCTACGCGATTTAAAAGATTTATTCCTCGCCGAAATTATTCGTGGCAATGAGCGTATATACGCAGTAACACCTCAGCAAATTATTAGACAAAACGACGTACTACTGTTTGTTGGCGATATTAAATCGGTACCCTTATTAAGACGCTTTGACGGATTAAAAGTGGTGCACGACAACCACGAAAAAGACATAGAACACTTAGTTGAAGTGGTTGTAAGCCAATCATCAAAGTTTATTGGCAAAACCGTAAAAGAGGCGCGTTTTAGAGAGCAGTTTCATGCCGCTGTTATTGCCATTCGCCGAGGGCACGACCGCTTACAAGGCGGCCTTGGGCAAGTGCAATTGCAAGCCGGCGACTCCTTAATACTCGCTCCCGGTAAAAACTTTTACTCTTTACCTAATTTAAACCGCGAATTTGTGTATATATCGGGGTTTGACTTACAAACACACCTAAAACCTAAACAATCTAATATTGTATTGGCAGGCTTTGCCGCCGTGTTAGGGTTAAGCATTGTAGGTATAGTTCCTTTAGTAAAAGGCCTGCTGGTGTTACTCATTGGCTTATTGCTTAGCGGTACAGTTAAACTGAGCGAAGTAAAACGTCGCTTTCCCATTGAGCTACTCGCCGTTGTAGGCAGTGCCATAGGGCTTGCTAAATTAATGATAGAAACCGGGCTTGCCGGGCAAATATCAGATGCCCTATTTATGGTACTAGGTGATTTTGGCCCTTATGGCGCGTTTATCGCCATATTTTTAATGACCGTATTATTCACCGAGCTTATTACTAATAATGCCGCAGCAGCGCTTTCATTCCCTGTGGCTTACTCGCTAGCAGTGGGTTTTAATGTAGACCCACTACCCTTTATTATGGCGGTAGCGTTTGGTGCATCTGCCAGTTTTATATCGCCGTTTGGGTATCAAACAAACCTTATGGTTTACAGCGCGGGTAACTACCGCTTAAAAGATTACATAACAATGGGCTTGCCCCTTTCTATTATTTATTCAATCACGGTATTAACCTTGATCCCGCTCGTATTTCCTTTTTAATACGGGCGCTTACAGTACAAGAGACACACCACTATGGATGAAAATATTGTTTGGCATAACTACGCAACCACAAAAGCACAGCGTAGTGAGCAAAAAAAGCATAAACCGGCCATTTTATGGTTTACCGGTTTTTCTGGCTCTGGCAAAAGCACCGTAGCAAATGCATTAGAAGCGGCGCTTAATCAGCAAGGTGCGCACACTTACCTGCTTGATGGCGACAACGTACGCCACGGCTTATGTAAAGACCTTGGCTTTAGCGACGAAGACCGCATCGAAAACATACGCCGCGTTGGCGAAACCGCTAAACTAATGACCGATGCCGGCCTATTAGTGCTTACCGCGTTTATCTCGCCATTTAGAGCAGAGCGCGACATGGTGCGCAACCTAGTAGATGACGGCGAGTTTATTGAAGTATTTATCGATACCCCGCTTGATGTATGCGAAAGCCGCGACCCTAAAGGCTTATACAAAAAAGCCCGCGCAGGTGAGATTAAACACTTTACCGGTATCGACTCAAGCTACGAAGTACCCAACAACCCAGAAATAATTTTAGATACCAGTAAAAACACCCTAGACCAATCGGTTACACAACTGATAACGTATCTAAAACAAAAGCATATTATAGGTTAACCCCAATGAACCAAACCGAGCTACTAGAAGAAACCCTCATCCTTGCCCGCAAAGCAGGCCAAGCCATAATGGGGATTTACGAAAAGGACTTTAACGTTGAATACAAAGCCGATGAAAGCCCAGTAACCGACGCCGACTTAGCAGCTCATAAAGTCATTGTGACAGGGCTAAAACAGCTCACGCCCGACACACCTATACTTAGCGAAGAAAGCGCTGATATAAGCTGGGACATTCGTCAAACATGGAAAAGCTACTGGTTAGTAGACCCAATCGACGGCACTAAAGAGTTTATTAAAAAGAACGGCGAATTTACCGTAAATATAGCCCTAATCGAAAACGGCAAACCCGTGCTTGCTGTCGTTGATGCGCCCGCACTTGGCGTATCGTACTTAGCCAGTAACGACATTGGCGCGTTTAAAGACAAAGGCGATGAGCGCATTGAGCTTAAAGTAACCACCAAACCTAATAAAGGGTTAATCCGCGTGGTTGGCAGCCGCTCACACCCATCACCTGATTTAGCCGAGTTTGTAAAACGCTTTGACGACGTTGAAATGGTCTCAAAAGGCAGCTCACTAAAATTATGCTTAGTGGCTGAGGGCAGTGCTGATATTTACCCGCGCTTAGGCCCAACCTGTGAGTGGGATACGGGAGCTGGCCATGCTATTGCTGAAATAGCCGGCGCTAAAGTAACCAAGCTCGATGGCAGCCCGCTTATTTATAACACCAAAGATGAGTATTTGAATCCGTATTTTGTAGTGAGTGCGGTGGAAGAGTAAGAGCTAAGAGCTTCGAGCTGTTAGCCACGAGCAGCTCAATGTAAACCAAAACACCGTAGGTTGGGTTGAGTCGAACGAAACCCAACAAGCACTACTTTTTCATAGTGATAAAGTGCTCAAAAGATCTTTCAGGTAAGACCTTATAGAATATTTTGGATTCCTTTCCAGTACTTCGTTAATTCTTTTGAAAGCTCATTATTGGAAGGCAATTTATCTACGACCATCTTAAGATCATCTTCTGAGTTGATGCATTTCTTCTGTAAAAGTGTCTTAAAAGCTTCCCCTCTATACAATAGCGCTGCATTGTCAGCTTCTGAATTACCAAGTAAGGCTAATGCCAATAACTTCCCTACATCCTTAGAACCTTCCAAATGGAAAATACTTTCAAATCTTTCAAATGAAACAAGCCACCTCTCATCCGATAAAATTTTATCTGCTAATACATCAATTGAGTTTGAGTCTGCTTGAAGAAATTCATTAATAACATCTTGGTCTCTTAGCTCTGTTAGAGGAAGGTTTTCAAGCACTATACGATCTAAGTAGTTAACTGTTTTAAGTTTATTCTGTAGTTTTTGAGTTTTTAAGATACTGCTTTTAGATTGGTGCTTACCTATATCTAATATTTCCCTTAACAACTCATTAGCATGATACACAAAAGTATCTTCTGATAGTTGCTCAATATTTTTCATTATGTATTCCAAACTCCCAACTTGTGAACCATACTCAAAAGGCGATAAATCTTGAGCTTTTCTGTATTCAGTAACCAAATAATTAAATGTACTTGGACTAGTCTCCCTTAAGACTATTAATAAAAGTAAAGTATTAAAATCAACCTCACCAAGCAACTTGCCTTCAACCCAACAGCTATCTACTCTCCTCATTATTCGTTTTAACATGCGTATAGAGTGAATTAAGTTATTTGCTAAATTTGGAGCTTTAGAAGTCACAGCATTAAAATATGTTGCTTCTCTTCTTAATAAGCTTTGTATATCATTAAACTGCAAATGTTCAGTAAGCTTCATCTGATTGCTATAAAGCTTTTCAATATTAAGCCTCCACCACTTAATAATAAGTTTGGAACAGTCAAATGTTAGTATTGTCTCTAAATGATCAGCTACTTTACTTAATACATCTATGTGCTCTAACTTATTGTTTCCCATTGCTATAATAAAATTAATTTGACTTAACCTTTTTTTCTTTAACCTATCCAACAGTGCAGCGATATCATTTAGCCGCTTTTCACTTTCTTCATCAGTACCACGGTCAACGTCTTGGAGGGTGATCAGTAATTTATGATTGGTTATTTCAAGAACGTCATTAAGCTTTTGAAAACTTCCCTCAATATCAATTGGGCCAGCAAGTAATGTTGAAGCGAATTGAAATACGCTCCCCCCTGATTTAAGCGCTTCGGTATAATGTTTAGGTAAGGCACGAAAGGCGCACATATCAATGTACTGGCTTATATCATCAATAATATGACCAAGTAACACATGAGCAACGCTACCACTTGCTACACCCCATGTTGATATATCGCTGTGTATCCATATCCCATCTGTTTTATCCGCAACCCTTAAGTCATTAGCAATAGCGTTCACAATGCTGCTTTTACCACACCCAAACGAGCCACAAAGTGCTATATGTTGAGCTAATGGTTTTTTTTGATATTCATCGCCCCCATTGATCAAACGGTTATAAATTCGGTCAGCATAAACTTGTAAGTCGGGCTCTAAATCACTTTTATGATCAATAGGTCGATCATCAGCAAACCACTTTTGAAATTCTTTTAAACTATTCAGCTCTGGATTTACTTGAATGGTTACATCTTCTTTTTCAGTAATGATGCTTGGCTGTTTACTTTGCCTATACTCATCAAATAACAAGTAAGCCGCCAATATAAAATAACTAGCAGCTAGGTACATAAAGACATTAAAGGCAGGTGTTGTATCAGCTAGGTTGACTGCAAAAATGATAAAGGTTGCACTAAGAGCAACCAATACAGCAGTAAATATTGGCTTTTTGGTATAAAGCTTTATTTGATAAATCACGGTTATTAGCATGGCAATAAACGTAAGTGCTAGGTATTTTAAGCTCATAAAACTTCGTGCGTATAACGTAGCTTCATCAAGTTTTGATACTGTAGTTATTACGTACAAAGCAGTCAGAAGTAATGACACTAATACAGCAATTGTCACCGGCGGATATCGCCAGTTAAACCCAATACTGCGTTTGGGGTGCGATATATAAAACTTATCAAGCAGCAGCTTTATGCCAATTCCCGCTAAAAGTGCGCTGCTGTAATGCAAAACCGGATTCGCATTTAAAATAGCGCCCAAGCTTGAATATGCCTTTTGAACAAAACCGACCTTACTTAAAAATACGGTAATTGTTGCAGCGGTAATTGCGCACAATAAAAGGGAAAGCCAGCGTGTGGCTGTAATAGGGAGAGTTTTAACTTGTGACAACTTAATATCCTTATCAATACGTTACCTTGCCAGTGTATATCAATTGAATATTATTGGATAAGCAAGTTTAAGAAATAAAGTCGCCTCTTGGCTTTACCGCTCGAATGACGCTATGGCGTGTTGGGTTTCGCTTCGCTCTACCCAACCTACAACTGTGCTGGTTCGGGTATTTGTTTATTTTTACAGCGCTGTTTCGTATTCATGACACTTTTGGTGCAACGGCGTCTAATTAATTAGTCTACAAAACCCCTCAAAACATGAAAGTTTTAGCTAAAAACTATATTCTTGCGCGCGATTATTATTTAAATAATGGATGAGCACACACATGACACCATCACAAGATGCAACGCTTTCAAATGCATCACAAACAGGTGAACACACACCTACTTCTAAATGGAACCTGCACGATACGCAGTGGACGTTAAGCCTTTTTGGTACCGCCGTTGGCGCGGGTATTTTATTTTTACCTATTAACATTGGTATAGGTGGTTTTTGGCCGCTTATTATTATGGCGTGTTTAGCCTTTCCAATGACCTTTTTAGCACACCGTGGCTTAGCCCGCTTTGTGTTGTCGTCTAAAAATAAAGATTCAGATTTTACTGATGTTGTTGAAGAGCACTTTGGTGTAACAGCGGGCAGGTTAATCTCTTTATTATACTTTTTATCTATATTCCCCATTTTGCTTATTTACGGCGTAGGCTTAACTAATACCGTTGACAGCTTTATGGTTAACCAAATGGGCCTTGAGTCACCTTCTCGCGTGTTACTTTCGGGTGTATTGGTTGCCGGTATGATTAGCCTAATGATGGGCGGCGAGCGCTTAATGCTGCGCGCCTTTGCTATTTTGGTGTATCCGCTTGTAGGTATTTTATTTTGCTTATCGCTCTATTTAATCCCTAGCTGGCAAATGCCTGATATGAGCTTTCCTGAGGCGGGCAGCTTTACTAAAACACTGTGGTTATCTATTCCTATTATTGTGTTTTCGTTTAGCCATGCGGCGGCTATTTCAAGCTTTGTGAACGTGCAGCGTGGGCATTATGGCAATCAGGCCACTAATAAGGCTGAGGCTATTTTAAAGCGCACTAGCTTACTACTTATTGTATTTGTACTGCTGTTTGTGTTTTCGTGCGTGCTTTCGCTTACTAGCGAGCAAATGGCTGCTGCTAAAGCGGCTAACGTATCGATTTTATCTTACCTTGCTAATATCACCAGTAACTCGTATATAGCGACTCTTGGGCCGCTGGTTGCCTTTATTGCGATTACGTCATCGTTTTTAGGGCACTTTTTAGGTGCACGCGAAAGCTTTACCGGTTTGGTGACTAAGCAAACAAGCTTAAGTGCAAAAGTAGCCGACAAAATTGGCGTACTCATTATGTTTTTTGCTATTTGGTTTTGCGCGGTTAAAAACCCAAGCATTTTAGACATGATGGATCAGCTATCAGGCCCTATCATTGCGATGATTTTATTTATTATGCCAATGATTGCCGTATACAAAGTGCCTGCGCTGAGTAAATACCGCAACCGCTTAAGCACATTGTTTGTACTTGCTGTGGGCTCACTGGCCGTATGCGCGCTTATTTACAGCATGCTTAATTAAGCGAATTGCTATAAATACCCCCATAAAAAATGGCGCTCACTGAGCGCCATTTTTAATACAACTAAATTGCTTTTAAACTAATTTATTCTGCGTCTGGTAGGTTACGACCGTAGAATATTTCCTGCATTTCGCGGGTTAGTTTAGAGCGAATTTCTTCTTCTTCCTCATCCGACAGCTCATCAGTAGATAGGCCGAACAGGTAAGTGTTTAAGTCGGTTTCTTTTAACATCATTTTGGTGTGGAACAGGTTTTCTTGATACACGTTCACGTCCATCATTTGGTACGCTTCTTTGGTATCTTCTGTCATGAAGTTTTGAATCGAGTTAATTGCATGGTCAATGTAGTGTTTAACACCGTTTACGTCGCGGGTAAAACCACGTACGCGGTAGTCAATGGTTACTACGTCTGACTCAAGGCTATGAATTAAGAAGTTTAACGCTTTAAGTGGCGAAATAATGCCACAGGTAGATACTTCAATATCAGCACGGAATGTACAAATACCATCATCAGGGTGCGCTTCTGGGTAGGTATGTACACAAATGTGGCTTTTATCTAGGTGCGCAACAACAGAATCTGGTAATGGGCCTGGCGCTTCATCAGCATCGTAATTTTGCTGCTCTTCTACCGGCTCTTCCGAAACCAAAATAGTCACACTTGCGCCTTGTGGTTCATAATCTTGGCGCGCCACATTTAAAATGTTAGCACCAATAATATCAACAACATCACCTAGTATGTCGGTTAGTCTATCTGCACTGTACTGCTCGTCGATATATTCAATATATTCTTTACGTTGTTGCTCGGTCTTTGCGTAGCAAATGTCGTAAATACTAAAGCTTAAACTTTTGGTTAAATTATTAAAGCCATGAAGTTTAAGTTTATCGAAGGGTTTGTTCATGATAAACCAACCTATAAATTAGTGAAATCTGCACCTGCAGAATGAAAAGTTCGCGGATTTTATACGAATTTTCCTCACGGAAAAAGCGTTATTTTACCTGTTCTTGCACAACTTCGTGGCTATGGGTAATTTCTACTGTTTTATCAAGCATTAAAGCAACAGAACAATACTTTTCAGCAGAGAGCGAAACCGCACGCGCAAGGTGTTTTTCCGAGACATTATTGCCTGTAACAACAAAGTGTAAATTAATTTTAGTAAATACACGAGGCGCTGTTTCGGCGCGCTCTGAGCTTAGTTGTACTTGCACATCAGAAAAATCTTGTTTGGCTTTTTTTAAAATACTTACAACATCTACCGACGAGCAACAACCTACCGACATAAGTACCATTTCCATTGGACTTGGTGCAGCGCTGTCGTTGCCGGCATCAAAAACTACATTGTGATTAGAATTAGAACGGCCAATAAAGGTGTCGCCTTCAACCCATTTTACATTTGCTTGCATGTGTTTATCTCTAAAAAAATTTTGTTGATTGTATAACAATCTGCAACGATACGTGAGCGCTGAGATTAAATTTAGTGGTGTTATTAATAAGGCGAGAAGTAATAGGAGCGCAGTTATTAGGTCATACTGCGCTGTGTTAACGGGTAACGTTAAGAGGTTTGTGTTACCGCGTTATCAAATAAGTTTTTAATAAGCCCAGCAAACTCATCTATAAATGCGTGTTGTTCAACCGTAACGGGTTGTGAGGTTATGCTGCTTAGCACTTCTTGTAAGTCGTAAACAATACCGTCTACCTCGCGCACTATTTGGCTGCGTTGTTCGGTATTAAGATTGGTATGTTGTTCACAAATTAGCATAACGTTATGCGCTATTACGTCTTCTATGAGTTCCATAACGGTAGGGGCACCGGGTTTGATTTCGCCTGGCTTCTCAAATAACGCTAAATTTTGAGTTAGATACATGATCAAGTCATCGTACCCTTGCCTGTCTAAAACCATTGTGATTTTCACCTTTGAATAACTAATTGCATAGATTTAAGCAGAAAGCGCCACTAATTACTAGCTTTGCGCGTTACCAATACAAAAAAAGCAGCCTAAGCTGCTTTTCTCATTCTTTATAACTATAAATAGAACAGTAATTAATCTATTTTTAAGCCTGGGCTTAGTGTTGCTGGCATCGTTACTTTTTCAAGTTCTACCGAAGCAACAGGGTATGCACAGTAGTCGGCTGCGTAATATGCGCTTGCTCTGTGATTTCCTGATGCGCCAATACCACCAAATGGGGCTGCACTTGATGCGCCTGTAATTGGGCGGTTCCAGTTAACAATACCGGCACGAATACGACGTAAAAAGTGATTGTAGTCGGCTTCGCTGTCGCTTAATAAACCTGCTGATAAACCAAAGCTGGTATCGTTTGCTTTATCTATAGCGTGGTCAAAGTCATCAAAGCGGAACACTTTTAATAATGGGCCAAAGTGCTCTTCATCTGGGAAGTCGCTAATCGCTGAACACTCAATAATACCCGGTGTTACAAAACCAGTATTGGCTGTGTGCTCAAGCTCTACTAGTACTTCACCGCCAAGCTCAACAAGCTCGTTTTGTGCTTTTACCATGCCTGCTGCAGCCGCAGATGAGATCATAGAGCCCATAAATGGCTGATCTTCATCATCGTAGTTGCCTACTTTAATAGCTTTAGTTGCAGTGATAAGGCGCGCTAAAATGTCATCGCCTTGCTGGCCTTTAGGTAAAAATACTTTACGAGCACAAGTACAACGTTGGCCGCTTGAAATAAACGCCGATTGAATAATATCGTGTACCGCGGCTTTAGTATCTGCCACATCTTTAATAATCAGTGGGTTATTGCCACCCATTTCAAGCGCTAAAATTTTACCTGGCTGGCCTGCAAACTGCTCATGTAAAATATGACCAGTACGCGAAGAACCTGTAAAGAATAAACCATCTATGCCTTTATGCGCAGCAAGGGCTTTACCTGTTTCTACTTCACCTTGAACAAGGTTAATTACACCTGCAGGTAAACCGGCTTTTTCCCATAGTTTAAGCGTAAGCTCTGCCACCATTGGCGTAAGCTCTGATGGCTTAAATACCACGGTGTTACCAGCTAAAAGCGCTGGCACAATGTGCCCATTAGGTAAGTGCCCAGGGAAGTTATATGGGCCAAATACGGCAACTACACCATGTGGTTTATGACGGATCATCGCACGCCCTACTGGCATAGCGTTTTCAACGTCGCCAGTGCGCTCTAAAAATGCTTTTTCAGAAATGGTAATTTTACCTACCATTGCGCCCGCTTCTGTACGCGTTTCCCACAGTGGCTTGCCGGTTTCTTGGGCAATCGCAACAGCAAGTTCTTCGCTGTGCTCTTTAAGTGTTGCTGCAAAGGTTTTAACTATCTCTAGGCGCTCGTTAAAGCTTTTATCTGCCCAGCTGTAAAATGCTTCGCGCGCCGAATTTACCGCGCTATCTACTTGCTCTGCAGTCGCTGAAGATGCCTGCCAAATAACGTCGTTATTTGCAGGGTTTACTGAATTAAATGCGTTGCCTTGGCCTTGTGACCACTGACCATTAATAAATTGTGCAGGATGAGTCATTATACTTCCTCCTTAATTAAACTGGGGTTGCGCTTACGGTGTCGCCCGATTGTAGCTGTAGGGCATCGGCTATTTGTTGCGATAAAATAAGGCTGCTTGCACGCTCATCAAAGCTAAGCGCTGCAACCGTTGCACGGTAATCTTCTAACTTGCCGTTAGCAAGCAGTACCATGGTATCGCCCGATGCTTCGCCTATTTCTACTTTAAAGTCTTTTGCATTACGAATAGTGGCAATGTTATCTACTTTTGCTTCTACTGTAGGGCCCGCATCAAAAATATCGACGTAACCGTTGAAGGTAAATCCTTCATTTTTTAATAGCTCAATAGCTGGGCGTGTGTTGTCGTGTACTTTACCAATCACCGCTTGAGCGTCTTTGCTAAGCAAGTTTACGTAAATTGGGTACTTTGGCATTAGTTCAGCAATAAACACTTTTTGGCCTATACCTGTTAGGTAATCGGCGGTAGGAAAGTCCATTGAGAAAAAATGCTCTTCTAGCCACTGCCAAAACGGGCTGCTTCCGTTTTCGTCAGACACGCCGCGCATTTCTGCTATTACTGTTTGTGCAAAACGCTGCTCATGTTGTTTTATAAACATAAAGCGCGCTTTTGAAAGAAGTTTACCGTTACAATTTTTACGATAGCCATCTTTCAAAAATAAGGTACATAGTTCTGTCGCGCCGGTGTAGTCGTTACATAGGGTTAAAATATCAACCGCTTTGTATACATCTAACGTGCGTGATGAGTGAATTACTTTACTTAAGTGGTAATGATAAAACGCATCATCAAGCCCTACTGCAGCTTCAATAGCTGAAGTACCGACTACTTCACCGGTTTCGGTATCTTCAAGAACAAACAGGTAGCCTTCGTCACCAGGTTGTGACGTTTGTTTAGCAAATGAACTTACAGAATGGTCAATTTTCTTTTGCAGTAACTCTTCGTTTAACGGCAAAGATGTAAAACCATGGCCCGATTCGTGGGCAATTTTTAATAACGCTGCGTAATCATTTTGCTGGATTGGGCGAAGGATCATCATGAGTCCGCTTGCTCCCTTATCAATAACGGTAAATAGAATATGCAGGGCAAGCAGGCTTGCCCTTAATAAGGTGGTTTAACGCGCTTAAGCGTTTACTACGCTTGCTACTGCTTTTTCAAAACGCGCCATACCTTCGCGAATATCCGCTTCGGTGATTACTAACGATGGCGTAAAGCGTACTACATCAGCACCCGCTACAAGCGACATAAGCCCTTGCTCGGTAGCTGCTACTAAAAACTCTTTAGCACGGCCTTTGTATTGCTCGTTAACGGCTGCACCAATTAATAAACCTTGGCCACGAATTTCGCTAAATACGTTGTATTTTTCGTTTACCGCGTTAAGAAGCTCGTTAAATAATGCTGCTTTTTCTTTTACGCCCGCCAGTACTTCAGGGGTATTTACAGTATCAAATGCGGCTTCAGCTACTGCACACGCCAGTGGGTTACCACCGTAAGTAGAACCGTGAGTCCCTACTTTTAAGTGCTGTGCAATCTCAGTAGTAGTTAGCATAGCGCCAATAGGGAAACCGCCGCCAAGTGCTTTAGCTGACGTTAAAATATCAGGCACTACGTTTAAACCTTGGTATGCGTATAGCTCACCAGTACGGCCTACACCTGTTTGTACTTCATCAAAAATAAGCAGTGCATTGTGTTTAGTACATAGCTCACGAACGCCTTGTGCAAATTCGTCAGTTGGCGAAATAATACCGCCCTCACCTTGCAGTGGCTCCATCATTACGGCACATGTCTTGTCGCTAATTAGCGCTTCAAATGCAGCTAGGTCATTGTAATCACAATGTACGATGTCGCCTGGCTTAGGACCAAAACCATCTGAGTATGCAGCTTGCCCGCCTACGGTTACGGTAAAGAACGTACGACCGTGAAAGCCTTTGTTAAATGAGATAATTTGTGATTTTTCAGCACCAAATTTATCAAGTGCAAAACGACGAGCTAATTTAAGTGCTGCTTCGTTTGCTTCTGCGCCTGAGTTTGCAAAGTAAACTTTTTCAGCAAAGGTCGCATCGACCATTTTTTTAGCTAAACGCAGCGCAGGCTCGTTAGTCATTACGTTTGATAGGTGCCAAATTTTTTCGCCTTGCTCTTTTAATGCACCTACTAATGCAGGATGGCAATGGCCAAGACAGTTAACAGCAATACCACCGGCAAAGTCGATAAATTCTTTACCTTGTTGATCCCATACGCGAGAGCCTTCGCCTCGAACAGGAATAACGCTTGAAGGCGCGTAGTTAGGAACCATTACGTGATCAAATAATTCGCGATTGACTGTCATTTTTTTTCCTCTTAATTGTGAGCAACACAAAACATCAAAATAGGTGTTTGGTTATAAATGTAACCAAGATATTTACGCACTAAATAGCAAAAGGTTGAGCGTAAAACTGCCTTGTGGTTCAATTTTCAGGCGCTCATTATTTCAGATATTTGTGGTGCTGTCTCGTTAAAAACTTTCATGCAGGCCTTTAAAATAAAGGCCTTGGGATATTATTTCATAGATAGTGAATAACTATCTGCATAGAAAATAAATGTCATTTTTTAATACTTATGCGCCTGCGCAGTGAGTCGCGCCTTACATTAAGTGCTTAAAGCGAGGTGTGCTTGGGGAGATGTTAATGAATGAATAGTCGCAAAAAAATTAACAAAAAATTCAATAGTTAATGAAAATTTGCCGCCACCAGCGGCAAATTACCGATATAAGGACCGGCGAGTAAGCTGCTTTTTAGTCAATTTGAATAGCAAGGTTGGTAAAATTGCTTGTTTCGAGGGCTTTTAGCTCATTTTTAGTGAATTGGTGATACGAAAACCATGCCTGCACTTCATCTTGTTCAATAAGTTGGTGTTGTTTTAGATTTAAATACTGCGAATAGCATCGCGCTTTAAGCATGACTTCACTCATAGGGAAAACATCACTACTTTGCTCAATACCATGAACAAGTTGCGCCATAACATGATTAAACGGCAAAAACTTAAAAGCCATTTTTCGAATAACTTTAGCACTTAACTCAAGCGACTTATTACTTAACAACGTGGTTAAAAATAGGGGATCTGGCTTTAGCTCCATCAATGCCGTGTGTAAATCTTTTTGCTGTGCTTCGCGCGCTATTTGCACTTTGCGTTGCCATACCTGTTCAAAGGTTTTTAAGTACAAACGTACTAAGGCAATACGCCCAACATCTATAAGCATGCCCAGTGTAAACGCATGTACGGGGTTTACATCGTTAAGCTCTGCAATTTTTTGCGCCGCAATTGCATTGGCCATGGCGGCATCGCGCAAGCGGCGCTTTAATAATGGAAATGGCTCTGTGCTGTGTGGCATCCAATGGCGCATAGCAAAAGTAGGAATTACCAATTGTAAGTTATCAAGGCCAATATAGCGCAGTGCAAGTGCGGGGCTGTCTACTTTGACTGAGGTACTTTTGCTGCGCTGCTTTCGGTAGTAAGGCAGGTTTACCAATGAGACTAATTCGCGGCCAAGCCAACTAGAATCATTTACCAATGGCTCTAAACGCCCAACACTTGCCGACTTAACCGCCAGTATATCTAGCATGGTAGCAACGCTATCTTCTATGCCTATGGTGTTTTGAATAACAGCATCCATATCTTCTAATTGCTTAAATATGGCTGTTTCTATTACTTTATGGAGTTGTTTGCTCGCTTGTGCTCGGTACTTATGATGCGCGGTGCTACTTTGCTGGCGTTTATGCTGTGCGGCAACTTCTACTTCTAATAAAGTGCGTTGCTTCATTGGTTCGCCATAATCAATTTCCAGCGTATGAATAAAGCCAATTTGTTGATGTGCAAAACTATGGCCAAGCAGCAAGTCGTGAGCACGCTGGTCAAGCATTGAGGCTATTCGCTTTTGCGACGCAAGTTCAGTCATAAAGTCCATTCAGTATAAGTATTACCATTCGGTGGTTACTGTAAGGTTAGAAGCGAGATAAAAAGTTAGCAAGCAATTCGAGCCCTTGAGTTGTTAAAATAGCCTCGGGATGAAATTGCACGCCTTCAAGAGCAAGCTCTGTGTGAAGTAGCCCCATAATTTCGTCAAACTCACCTTGCTCGGTTTGGCTCCATGCGGTAATAGCTAACTCACTCGGTAAACTGTGTTTTTCTACCACCAGCGAGTGATAACGACACACAGTAAGCGGGTTTTCTAAACCGGTAAATACCCCCTTATTATTATGAACAATAGGTGAGGTTTTACCATGCATGACTTGCTTAGCACGTATAACCTTGCCCCCTAGCGCTTGCGCTATAGTTTGATGCCCTAAGCAAATACCCAAAATAGGGTAAATGCCTTTTAGCTGCTTAACGACATTGAGTGACACACCCGCTTCGTTTGGCGTACATGGCCCCGGAGAAATAACAATATGCTTGGGGTTAAGTTGCTTAATTTGCGCAACAGATATTTCGTCATTACGCTTTACCAGCACCTCTTGGTTTAAGCGCTGAAAGTATTGTACTAGGTTATAAGTAAACGAATCGTAGTTGTCGATCATCAACAGCATTACACAACGACCTTATTTAATAATGTAGTGCTCTTTGCTCACATGTGTGGCTTGTAAAATGAGCGATAGAAGCTTTTATAGGGCCATTCTATCACTAATAATTACCCAACATACATTAGCAAAACGCCTTAAAAACTTACGCCTTTAGCTAAAAATGCTTCAAATTCGTTTGCTGGTATTGGCCGGCTTAACAAGTACCCTTGAATTAGGTCGCAGTTATACTCTTTTAGTTTTTCAAGTTGGGCATGCTCTTCTACGCCTTCGGCGATAATATCGAGCCCCAAGTTTTTAGCTAATTGGCAAATACTCAGTACTAAAGCCTGATCCCGTGTGTCAGTGGCCATATTGCGCACAAACGACTGATCTATTTTTAATTTATTAACCGGAAAACGCTGTAAGTAACCCAGCGACGAATAGCCCGTACCAAAGTCATCAATTGATAAGCTAATACCCAGTGCACTCAGCGCCTGCAGTACTGAAATACCAAACTCTTCATCGTCCATAATGGCGGTTTCGGTAATTTCTAGCTCAATTAAATGCGCGGGCACGTTAAAGTGCGCCAACCGCTGTTTTATGCTTTGCACAAAGTCTTGCTGTGTAAATTGCCTTGCCGATATATTAATAGCCAAGCGGATATTTAAGTTTTGCTGATGCCATTTTGTAGCTTGGGCAAAGGCACTATCGAGTATCCATTCGCCTAATGGCAATATAAACCCGCTGTGCTCGGCAATAGGAATAAACTGCGCCGGAGAGACAAACTTCCCATCATCAAACCACCTAATTAAACATTCGCAGCTGTTTATGGTTTGCGATTTAAGATGCATTTTAGGCTGAAAATAAAGCTCAAACTGCTGCTTTTCAATCGCGGTATCAAGGCGCCGAGCAATATGCAGCTGCTGGGCGTGCTTAACTCCGCTTTCGGTATCAAAATGAGCGTAGGGAATATTACGTTTCACCGCCTCTTCTAAGGCAATATTGGCGTGCAATAGCAGCGTTTTATAGTTATTACTAGTTGGGTAGCGAGTTACACCGCAGTTAAAGCTCATGCGCATTTCACCGTACGGTGTGCTAATAGCTTGGCTTAAACGGCTTTGGACGCCTTTGAGTAAGTCATCTAGGGTTGTTGAGCAATCTTGCTCGGTATAAATAACCACAAAGTTTGCATCGCCAATGTGATAAAAGGTCAGTTTGTTTTTGCTTTTTAACTGCTGAGAAAATTTATTAGCGCTGCGCGATAAGTGCATAGCAAAGGCATTTATACACTCGTTAGCGCCCGATAAACCATATTGCTCAAGCAATAGCTTAAAGTGGCTTACATCAATCAGCATTAAACTAAAAGGCTGCTCAAGCGAAATTAGCTCATTGGTGTATGTTTCTAAACTGGCTTGGTTAGGCAACTTTGAATACGGGTGATGAAAGGCTAAATACTCTAATGAGCGCTCTGCCTCAAATTGCTCTGTTACATCGCGTATGTGTATATCAAAGGCATCTATTTCTTGCAGCCAATGTATTTGGTAAGTGAGGTAATGGTTATCTAGCTGTGTATAAAAACGCTCAACATGACTAGCCGACTGCTTAGTGTCTATTAGTTGCTGCTTTATATTAGGGCTTAGTAATGCAATGGGCGTACTGTGTTTATCGCTTACATACGCTTTATGCATAGCAATAGCGGCAGGGTTACAGTAGTTAAGCTCAAGGTTGGCGCTTAAACTCACAATTGGGTTAGGGTTGCGCGTTGGAAATAGCGCTAAACGTTCGTTACGGGCACTAAGCTTTATAAATTTAGATGCGTAACGCCCTGTATAAATGCTTACCAGCACTATGGCAAACGTAAACAAAAACACAATATTGACTGTGGTGTGCAGGTTGCTTTCGGTGTCTTTGTAGCCGCTATCAACCGCATTTGAAATAACCGTTTCTGCATTTGTTAAGTGCCCCATCACTTGGGCTTGCAGTTCGGTGAGTTGCTCTAGTTGCTCTCTGGCTAAATCCCAACTAGTGCGGCTGCTTGATAAGTTTTCGTGTAATTTAAGTGCTAAGTCTAAACCACTTTTAAACTCATCACTTAAGCTGCTTTCTAGCGCTAATGTGCTGTGGTTTTGATCTAGGTTTTTTATCAGCGCAAGTATACGTACATGGTTTTCTAAAAAGTCGATTAAATAAAGTTCACGCTTACTCGTTGCGTAATACTCATATAATAAGCGCTCTTGCTTTACTAGGTAGGTTTCGATTAATCGAATATCGCGTAGCGCCGGAATTTGTTGTTCCATTAAGGTCGATGAGGTGCGCTTAATGGTTTCTGCCTGATAATAAACCATCGCAGACAGTACACAGCCTACCAGCACAATACCGATATAAAACTGCTTAGCTTTACTGGCAAATTTATTAGTGAATATTTTCATATAAACGCTTGATCTGACCCTAAAATATTAACAACTCATTTTAAAGCGTAATTATATACGATTAATAAAAGCACTATTGTTTATATTTGGTTATAAAAAAGGGTGCGCAAACGTTAATCAGGCGGGCATAAAAAAGAAAGAGGCCGGCGAGAATGCCGGCCTTAATGATACCAATCCGCAATAATACTTAATCATTTTCAGGGGCTAAACGTGTCGCTATCTACGTTAAAAAATTCTCATTTAGAGCAACTAAATAGCGAATTTTTTGCCTTGCTATCAACACGCTTTTCCATCCTCAAAATAGATCACTTAATTATGCGGATTGGTATAATTTATTGTACAGAAATAACAACTTTACCCATAGCTTGGCCACTTGCTAAGCGGTCATGCGCTTTAGCTGCTTCTTCTAAACTAAAGTCTTGCTCATCAAGTACTGGGCGCATACCGCCTGCTTCAACAATTTGTGCCAGTTTAGTAAGTTTGTCGCCGTGGTCTTGACGGTTAAAGTCGTGGATCATTGGAATAAGCATAAAGATTACGTTTAACGATAACCCTTTAAAGTGTACTGGGCTTAAATCTACTTCTAATAAAGAAAGCGTTGTAGATACCTGTGCATTTAGCTTTGCTGCAGCAAATGAGTTAGTCAGGTTACCACCACCTACAGTGTCAAATACCATGTCAAAACCAACGTTGCTTGTGTGTTTTTCAACGTACTGCTCTACGGTTTCGTCTTTAAAGTTTATGCCTGTAGCGCCAAAGCTTTCTATTAGTGCTAGTTGCTCTGCGTTACCGCCAGTTGAGTAAACATCAGCGCCAAAATGCTTAGCTAGTTGTACTGCTAAATGGCCTACACCACCTGCGCCGCCGTGTACTAATACTTTTTGGCCTGCACTTACACTTGCACGTGTTAAGCCTTCAAGTGCTGTAATACCTACAAGTGGAATAGCGGCTGCTTCTTTCATGCTTAGGTTTTTAGGTTTGTGAGCGATTAAGCGCTTATCAGCAAGAATAAACTCAGCAAGTGCACCTGGTAAATCGCCTAGGCCACCAGCACAACCATATACTTCATCACCTACTGCAAAGTCTGTTACGCCTTCGCCAACAGCTTCAACGGTGCCTGCAAAGTCCATCCCTAAAATGCCCGGTAGCTTTGGAGCAAAGGGTAAGTCAGCACCCATTTGACGAATCATCATATCAATTGTATTTACGCTTGTTGCGGCAATACGAACTAACACATTACCTGCTGTTACTTGTGGTTTTGCAACCTCAGCTGCTACAAACTCTTCAGTGCCACCAAAATTATTAATTGTCATTGCTTTCATGGGTATTGCCTCTGTTATCTGTTGATAAGTAATTGTGTAATGAAGCTTCATTGTAGACACACCCTTTACAAATGATAATAAGGCTAAACATACAATCAGTTTCAAAATAATATTTATAATAGAGTTTAAAAATCACTCCATCACTGTTTAAAAGTAGGCGTTAAACAACATCCTACTAGTCGCTGCGCTATATCAATTTAAACTAGCTATGGTTGATTTATTATTGCCTAAACCCCAGAGTAATATATGAAAAGGTAGTAATTCACTTAAGTAACTCATTTATCCTACTAAGGAGCGAATATGTTAGGCGAAGACCACTCACTTACCAATGACTTTCCACAGTACCTAAATACCATTGCAGAGCTAAATAAAAGCGACACAGAATTTGCCAAAAAGGCAGATAAATACGACAAGCTAGATAAAGAGATTCGTGTTTTAGAGCTTAAAGATGCGCCCATTAGCGATGAGCAAATGAATCAACTAAAACATGAGCGTTCAGAATTAAAAGATTGGTTGTACGAGCGTTTACAACAAGAGTAATGTTGCACACAAAAAAAAGAGTTCACCGTTAGGTGAACTCTTTGACGATCAACAAAGGGTAAAACATTTAAAGCACATATCGGCTTTATAAAAAACAACTAGGCCTTATAAGGCATGAGTAAAATCTTTTCGCGTTAAATTGCTACTAGCTATCAGCATTTAGCTGAGCAAGCAGGCTATCTAACGTATCAACTAACTGCTGATTTTTAGCAGGGTTAAGCGCATCTGGATGTGGCGGTGCAAAGCGCTCTGCATCGTTATCGAAATAAAGGCCAGTGGCATCTTTAAATTCGTCACTTAATGCGGCGCGGCAAAAAATATCAGCGCCTAGTTTTAAGTCGCCACCAGCAAGCCCGTAGGCATCTTTTACCATTTTACTACCTAGTAAGGACTTAGGGTTTACCGCAACAACTAACGGCCCACTGCCTTTAAGTGCTAAACCTAAATGACGCGACCACATAGTAATAGCCAATTTGCTTTGCGCGTAGGCTGCGCTATCTGATAGTGGCTTGTTGCCCACTAACGAGTCAAAGTTAACGCTGGTTTGTGCAGCCGATGACACGTTAACCACACGTGATTGCGTGTTCATTACAGGCAGTAACGCTTTAGTAAGTAAATAAGGCGCTAACGTATTAACTGCAAACCGTGCATCTAGCCCATCTACAGTAGTGATATTTGCCAATTTATAAACACCGGCGTTATTAATAATTACATCAAGTATTTTATTCGCGTTTTGTAAGTCGGCTAACACTGACTGAGCCAAGGTATTTACTTGCGCCATATCGCTTAAATCGGCAATGTAGGTGGCTGTGCTTGCTTGCGGGTAATCAGCGTTTAAGCTTGCTTGTACAGTATTTAACTTGTCCTGGTTGCGGCCATGTAATAATACAGTATGCCCTTGCGCTAACAACATTTTAGCGGTCTCTAGGCCAATACCGTCGGTGGCACCGGTTAATAAAATTGTTTTTTTCATGTTGAACGTTCCTTTTTGTATTAAGACTTTGGCCATTGCATTAACGACAAATTACACACGCATTAGCTCACTGCTATTTATTAATAGTACCACCACTTTTAGCGACTAATAATTAGTGGCTCAGTAGAATCAGTTTATAGAATTAATTGATAAACCTATGCGCCCTTATTAAGTAGGTATAGCCATTGTGCCTTTGCTTGGGTGAATTTTAAGCTTTTATTTGAAATAACGGGCAATCATAACTATTGTTTTTAAATTACCTTAATAGTAGTATTTATCATATAAATACACTTTTCGAGAAAACACATGAAAGTTTTAGTTACAGGCGGTATGGGTTATATAGGTAGCCACACATGTATTGCCCTTCATGAGGCAGGCATTACCCCAGTTATTTACGACAACTTATCTAACGCAAGCCCCCGTGTGCTTGATCAACTCGAAAAAATTACCGGCACCCGTTTTGAGTTTATTTTAGGTGACATTCAAGACGAGCAGCAGTTTAAACTTGCCCTTAAACACAGCCAAGCTGAGGCTGTATTTCACTTTGCAGCACTTAAAGCGGTAGGTGAATCAACCGAGCAACCACTGCGTTATTACCAAAACAATGTGTCGGGCACATTAAGCATGCTACAAAACATGCAAGAGGTAGGCGTTAACCATATTATATTTAGCTCATCGGCCACTGTGTACGGCGAGCCAGACTACCTACCTATTGATGAAAAACACCCTATACGCGCTACTAACCCATATGGTTGGACTAAAGTGATGGTTGAACAAGCCATGCAAGACGTATGCAATGCTAACAGCCAATTTATGGGCATTGCTCTTCGCTACTTTAACCCTGTTGGTGCACACCCAAGCGGCTTATTAGGCGAAAGCCCAAATGGTATCCCAAATAACTTAATGCCGTTTATTGCTCAAACTGCGGTAGGTAAACGCGAAGTGGTTAATATTTTTGGTGACGACTACGACACCAAAGATGGCACCGGCGTGCGCGACTATATTCACGTTTTAGATTTAGCTAAAGGCCATGTAGCGGCCTTTATGCAACACAAAACAGATACCGCCTTTCATGCTTACAACTTAGGCACAGGCCAAGGGTATTCGGTGCTTGATATGATCAAAGCATTTAGCGCATCAGCCAATAAAGATATTCCGTATAAAAGTGCACCGCGCCGAGCAGGCGATATTGCCTGTAATTACGCCGATGCCACAAAAGCGCAAACCACCCTTAACTGGCACGCAGAACTAACACTGAGCGACATGACTAACGACACATGGCGCTGGCAAACTAATTACCCAAGTGGGTTGGAGAGTTAACATGGCTTTATTAGAAAGTACTCACAGACGTAAAAACCCGCTAACGGGACGCTGGGTATTAGTATCACCGCATCGTAATAACCGCCCGTGGTTAGGCGCTACAGAAGCAGTAAACGAGAGCGTACTACCAAAACACGATGAAAGCTGCCCACTTTGCCCAAGCAACACCCGTGCAAATGGCGACAGCAACCCAGATTACAAATACACCCATGTATTTAGAAATGACTTTGGCGCACTTACCCCTAATGAGAGCGAGCAATCGCAAAGCTTGGACTCAGACAGCGACTTATTTATTGCTGATGAAGCAAGCGGCGAATGCCGTGTAATTTGTTTTTCGCCAGAGCATAACAAAACACTGCCAGAGCTTGAGCACGATGCCCTACACGAAGTAGTAAAAACCTGGAAAGACAACTACACAGAACTTGCACAACACTATGAATGTGTTCAGGTATTTGAAAATAAAGGCGAGATCATGGGTTGCTCGCAACCTCATCCACATGGCCAAGTATGGGCGCATTCGCACTTATCAACCGAAATAGAAGCCGAAGATACGCAGCAGCTTGCTTATTATAAAAAGCATGGCAGCGCGATGCTTGCCGATTACGTGCAAAAAGAGCAAGCAGATAAAACCCGCGTCGTATTTGAAAACGAGCACTGGCTTGTTGTAGTGCCTTTTTGGGCAGCGTGGCCGTTTGAAACACTGCTTGTAACTAAAGATAACATTCAAAACTTTAGCCAGCTAAACGATGCGCAAACAGACGCCTTAGCACACGCGCTTAAAGTATTAACCACTAAATACGACAACGTATTTAATTGTAGCTTCCCGTATTCTATGGGATGGCACAATGCACCGGCTAATCGTGGCTCAGATGAGCAACATTGGCGCTTACATGCCCATTTTTACCCGCCGCTACTTCGCTCTGCCACCGTTAAAAAACACATGGTTGGCTACGAAATGCTAGGCGAAAGCCAGCGCGATTTAAGCGCAGAAACAGCTGCCTCTATTTTACAAGCAGCCAGTACCACACACTACAAAAAAACAGCAGGACACACAGATGACGCTTAACGATTTTCAACAACAATTTTTATCACTGTACGGTGCGCCTGCTCAAGGTATTGCTGCAGCTCCTGGGCGTGTAAACCTAATTGGCGAATTTACCGATTATAACGACGGCTTTGTATTTCCGTGCTCGTTAGAGTTTCGTACTCAAGTTATGTTTAAAGAGCGCGACGACAACATCATTACTGTGCATTCGTTAAATTACCCAGGCGAAAAAGACAGCTTTAGTGTTGATGAAGACATCAGCGAAGGACAATCGCAATGGGGTAACTATATCCGTGCCGTGTCATTTGTTTTAAAGCGCGCGGGCCATACTTTACGCGGCGCCGATTTACTTATTGACAGTAACTTACCGCAAGGCAGTGGCTTATCTTCATCGGCGGCATTAGAAGTGGCCATTGGTGGTATGTTTAACCATATTGCACAGCTTGGTTTAAGCGAAGAAAAAATTGCCTTACTAGGCCAAGAAGCCGAAAACGACTTTATGCATTGCCAATCGGGCATTATGGATCAGCTTATTTCGGCAAAAGGCGAAAACGGCCATGCGCTTTTAATTGACTGTGAAAACCTAGCAACTGAATCAGTAAAAGTACCCGATGATTTAAACATTGTTATTGTTAACTCTAACTACCCACGTAAATTGGTAGATAGCGAGTACAACCAACGTCGTGTTGACTGTGAGCAAGCAGCTGCAAAAATGAATGTAGCCACGCTTCGTAAAGCCACCATGGACACGCTTGAAGCAACTAAAGATGCACTAAGCGAAAACGAATACAAACGTGCACACCATGTAATTAGCGAAAACGAGCGTGTAATTGCAGCAACTAAAGCGCTGCAAAATAACGACATTGATACGCTGCGCGAGCTAATGGCGGCATCGCACCAATCGCTTAAGCATTACTTTGAAGTAACCGTACCAGCAACCGACGGCCTAGTAGAAATTTGTAAAGAAGCGATGGGCGAACGCGGTGCAGTACGTATGACCGGTGGCGGTTTTGGCGGTGCGATTGTGTGTTTATGCCGTGATGCAGAAGTACCACTTATCAAAGCAGCGGTTGAGCAGCACTACTTTGAACGTTTTAATTTAAATGCCGACATTTACGTATGTTCAGCAGGTTCAGGATTACAAATTACGTCTTTTTAAACATCATTAAGGAATAAGCATGGCAAAGGTTAATTGGGGTATTATTGGGTGTGGCAATATTGCTCACACCTTTGCTAAAAGCATTGCGCATTGCGCTAATGCACAGCTTATTGGCGCTGCATCGACCAGCGAGCAACGCGCAAAAGAATTTGCCACACACTATTCAGTTAAAGGCTATGAGAGCTACCAGGCCCTTATGCAATGCCCACACATTGACGCCATATATATTGCTAATACCCACGAGCAACACTTTAAAACTATTGCGCAATGCTTAGTGCACGATAAGCATGTACTCAGCGAAAAGCCCATTACTGTTAATGCACAGCAACTCATAACCCTTAGCCAGTTAGCCGAGCAACAAAACTGCTTTTTAATGGAAGGTGTATGGATGCGCTTTTTACCTGCCATAGTAAAACTGCAGCAGTTATTAAGCGAGGGCGTAATAGGCAAAGTACACAGTGTTAATGCCAACTTTAGCCTAGCGGGCAACTTTGCTGACTCACACCGTTTAATGAACCCTGCGACTGCAGGTGGCGCATTGCTTGATTTAGGTATTTACCCTATATCAATTGCCGATGTGGTATTTAATAAAGCCCCTGAACAAATTAAATCATTAGTACACAAAAGCACGACCGGCGTAGATGAGCGCAGTGTAACCCTTATAAATTACGGCCAAGGGCAATTTGCGCAGCTTAGTAGCGCGTTACAACAAAATGGCCCTACCGAAGCCTGTATTTTAGGGGAGCATGGGTATATTCGCATTGCTGAATTTGTTGGTGCACAGTCGCTAGAGCTTCATTTAAACACCCAGCAAGTGCAGCAGTTTGATTTTAGCTTTAATGACGATGAAAACTTTAAATTTGAAATTGCTCACGTTAGCGAATGTATTTTACAACAACAAACACAAAGCAATGTATTACCGCTCAGCACAAGCCTGCGGGTAATGCACATAATGGATACGCTTCGGGCGCAGTGGCAGCTTAAATACAGCGATAGCGTTGAAGCCCATCAGCTAGATTAATAATAAAAAATACACAACAAGGATACACAATGACAACCACACACACGTTAAAGGCGCTTTCAAAAGCCTTGCTGCTAGCAACGGGCTGCTTAACAGCAAGTACTGTTTTTGCAGATCAAACAACGCCAGAGCAACTCTACCCACCTTTAACCAGCGAAGTACTTCCTGAACTTGCTGCTAAAGGTAGTTACAGCGTTGGCGTACAAACGCTTGATTTAATAAATCCCGCGCAGTTTGACCCTGCAACCCAAGGGGAAAAAGATCGCCCTTTAAAAGTAGAAGTGTGGTACCCAGCAGCAGACAGTGCAAACGTACCCTTAACCAGCTACAGCGACATAACCCGTACAGGTAAAGCGTTTACCTTACAAGCCGATGCCATGCACGATGTAGCCATTAATAACAAAGAGCACTACCCTGTTATTGTGCTCTCACACGGTTATACCGGCTATCGTACAATTATGTATTACTTGGGCGAACATTTAGCATCGCATGGGTACATTGTGGCAGCCATAGATCATACCGACTCAACCAATGCAGATGTTGATTTTAAAAATGCGCCGTTTTCGGGCTTTTTTAGTACCCTTATAAACCGCTCACGCGATCAACAATTTGTACTTAACTACTTTAACGAACAAAACAACTTTGCCAGCAAGCAAGTAGATAACAAAAGCGCAGGCATAATTGGTTACTCTATGGGTGGTTTTGGCGCGGTTAATACAATTGGTGGCTGTTATGACTTTAACGAGCAAACCACTGCAATGTTTACCGGTATAAAAGATTCGGCGCAAACTAAACAAGTGCAGCAATTACTTAATAGCTGTGCGGGTGGGCAATATAAAAACCCACAAGTAGATACACGCATTAAAGCCATGGTGGCCTTTGCGCCTTGGGGCGGGCAACATAACTTATTTAATGCCAGTGCTATGCAAAACATTAAAGTGCCTTCGCTTTATGTAGCGGGTAGCTTAGATGATATATCCGGTTATGAAGGCATTAAAAACCTATATAACCAAACGGGCAGCCCCGACAAGTACCTGCTTACTTACAAAAATGCGCGCCATAATATTGCGCCGCACCCTGCTCCTGCTATTGCCAAACGTAGCAGCGAATTAGATATAGGCCATTACTACGAGCCATCGTGGTCAATGCGCACCCTAAACGAGACCAACAAACACTTTGTACTTGCTATGATGGACTGCCACGTAAAAGGCATTACCAGCCAATGTGAATACCTAGACTTACCACAAAATGGCGACCAAGCTGTGGTTAATGGTAAGCCACTACCAGCATGGCATGGGTTTGATAATCGTTTTTCTACTGGTATGGATTGGCAACAAGCTAAACCGCGCACCAAGTAACACAAACTTTGGCGGCTATTTTTATATTTAGCCGCATACGCACTTAAAATAATGCTGCTATAAAACACCTGTTATTTAAAAGAGTTAGCAAATAAAAACAGCGTGCTTATTTTTTAAACGGCTATTTTAAGAAAAAATCATTGCCATTAATGTAAGTTAAAGGCAATCTAGTCATATATAAGATAAGATAAATAACACAAATATCATGTCAAAATACATACTCTCAATTGATCAAGGAACCACAAGCTCTCGGGCCATCTTGTTTACAAAAGATGCAGACGTTTTTGGCTCAGCACAACAAGAATTTTCGCAGCATTTTCCACAAAATGGTTGGGTAGAACACGACCCTAACGATATTTGGCAAACCGTGCTAAGTACCAGCCGCGAAGTATTAGCAGATAAAAACGTTAAGCCTGAAGAAATTATTGCCATTGGTATCACCAACCAACGTGAAACCACTTTAGTGTGGAACAAAAAAACCGGCAAACCTATTTATAACGCCATTGTGTGGCAAGACCGCCGCACCAGCGATTACTGCGAAAGCCTAAGCACTGACGAGCTTTGCCAAACCATAAGCGATAAAACCGGCTTACTGCTAGACCCGTATTTTTCGGCCACTAAAGTGCGCTGGATTTTAGACAACGTTGAAGGCGCACGCGAACAAGCCCTTGCAGGTGAACTGGCGTTTGGTACCGTTGATACCTACTTACTATGGCAGTTAACCGGTGGTAAAGAGCACCGCACTGACGCCACCAATGCATCACGCACTATGTTATTTAATATTCATACTCAGCAATGGGATCAAGAACTACTCGATTTATTCGAAATTCCTGAATCTATGCTGCCCCAAGTGATGGACTCAGCCGACGAATTTGGCTCAACCTGCGATGATATTTTTGGCGCACCAATACGCGTATGTGGTATTGCCGGCGATCAGCAAGCAGCCCTTGTAGGACATGCATGTTTTGAGCAAGGTATGGCAAAAAGTACTTACGGTACGGGCTGTTTTTTAATGCTGAATACCGGCGAAAAAGCACTTACCTCTGAAAACCGCTTACTAACCACCGTGGCTTATAGGCTAAATGGCAAACCAACATATGCCATTGAAGGCAGCATTTTTATGGCAGGCGCCACGATGCAGTGGATTGTTGAAGGCTTAAAACTATTAAGCCATGCCGGAGAGAGCGAATCGTTAGTAAAAGATGTGCCGCTTGATCATGGGGTATTTTTAGTGCCTTCGTTTACAGGTTTAGGCGCGCCCTACTGGGACCCAAATGCACGTGGCGCTATTTTAGGTTTAACCCGCGACTCGGGCATTAGCACCATTGTTGCTGCTGCGCTGCAATCGGTTGGGTATCAAACCAAAGACTTACAAAAAGCAATGGAGCGTGATGGCTTACGCCCAAGCGTGTTACGGGTAGATGGCGGTATGGTTAAAAATAACTGGGTACTGACCTTTTTATCAAACATTTTAGGCGCAACGGTAGAGCGCCCAACAGTGACCGAAACCACCTCTTTAGGCGTAGCATACTTAGCAGGCTTACAAACCGGTGTGTATGAGTCAACTGAGCAATTAGCAAAAATGTGGACCTGCGACCGTCGCTTTGAGCCAACAATGAGCGCTGACGAACGTAACGATTTATACGCAAAGTGGCAGCACTGTGTAGCGCAAGTTTGTCTCTCTAGTGACGATAGCAAACAAGCGTAATACGCCTAGCCGCTAATTAAAATTAGCGGCTTACAAAACACCGGCAACAGCGCTTAAATGGCGCGTTGTACGCTGTATGTTTTAAAAGATCAGGATTAAAAATTAACAAGCAAAAAGCGCGGTTATCTATTGTCAAATAAGAGCCACAGCTTTATGATGCTATATGTCTTATTTATATTACAAATAAAAAGGTTAGCTCGGTGGAATTAGCAGATAACGAATACGACCTACTCGTCGTCGGTGGCGGTGTAAACGGCACTGGAATAGCAGCTGATGCAGCAGGCAGAGGATTAAAAGTTCTATTGTGTGAACAATCAGACCTTGCCAGTGCAACGTCTTCAAATAGTTCTAAGCTGATCCACGGCGGTTTACGCTACCTTGAACATTACGAATTTAGATTAGTAAAAGAAGCCTTGGCTGAGCGCGAAGTGCTGCTTAAAAATGCCCCGCATATTATGTGGCCGCTTACCTTTAGGCTACCGCACCAATCGCACCTACGCCCAGCATGGATGATCCGCATTGGCTTATTTATGTACGACAACCTAGCTAAGCGCGAAACACTTGCTGGCTCGCGTGGCATTAAGTTTGGTGAAAACAGCGTATTAGAACCTTCAATTACCAAAGGGTTTGAATACTCAGATGGCTGGGTTGATGATTCACGTTTGGTAATTTTAAACGCCTTAGCTGCCCAAAACAAAGGCGCGACCATTGCTACGCAAACCAAGTGCGTAAGTGCAAAACGCATCGATAACCAATGGCAGGTAACGCTTGAGCAACAACAAACTAAGGCACAACAAACTATTAAAGCCAAAGGTATTGTTAATGCAGCAGGCCCGTGGGTTGCAAAATTATTTGACGAAGCACTGATAGAAAAGTCACCACAAAATATTCGCCTTGTTAAAGGCAGCCATATTGTGGTGCCGCGTATTCACGATGAAAAACAAGCCTACATTTTACAAAATAAAGATCAGCGCATTGTGTTTGTTATACCGTTTGAAGATGACTACTCGCTAGTAGGCACCACCGATGTTGAACACAAAGGCGCAGCGCAAGATGTAAAAATTAGTGATGAAGAAATCGATTACTTAATCGATATTACTAACAGCTACTTTAAAAACCACATTAAACGCGAAGACATAGTGCATACCTTTTCGGGTGTGCGCCCACTGCTTGATGACGAATCAGTGAATGCACAAAAAGTAACGCGTGATTACAAGTTAGAGCTTTCAAGTGAAGGCAAACACACACCACTGTTAAGTGTGTTTGGTGGCAAAATTACCACCTACCGTAAACTTGCCGAAGCTGCGGTAAATAAACTTGAAGAATTTTACCCGCAAATGAGTGAAGCGTGGACCAAACACAGCGCCTTACCTGGTGGCGATTTTAGCTCCGTAGAAGCGCTGACCAATGAGCTTAAAGCAACTTATAGTTGGTTACCAGAAATCACTCTTAAACGCTTTGTACGTACCTACGGGACTCGTGCAAAGCTAATATTAGGCAGTGCAACCCAGCTCAGTGATTTAGGCCAAGACTTCGGTCATGGCTTATTTGCAGCAGAAGTCGATTACTTACTAAATGAAGAGTGGGCAGGTAACGCTTACAATATTTTATGGCGCAGAAGTAAACTAGGGCTGCGCTTTAATGAAGCACAAGTGGCAACGCTTAATCATTATATTACGCAAAGCCAAGCGGCTAAAACAGCTTAACAGCAGCTTTAACTCTTACTTAATTTAAGAACTAGCCCCCAATAATTGCACAATCAATATTGGGGGCTTTTTTATGTTTGCTTGGTTTTATTACTATTAAATAAGTAGTTAAAACCACTTAACGTAGCCTCTTTCACGTCAAACTCTAAACATTGCACACCAATGCAATTTAACGCATGGGTAAAGCAGGTATTTAGTTGCTCTGTGCCAATAACCACTACTTTAGAATTATTCACTAATTGCCACTCACTGGCATGGCGTGCAGCGCGTACATCGCTACCAATAAGCACGCCCGACAAGTATGCCTTGGCTTGCACTGGTGTTAACTCTTTTGAAAGCTGGCGCGTACGGACACTAAAAATACCGTGCGCCAAATTACCGCTGTCACTGCCTAACGTGAGTTCACAGCCTTGCTCAAATGCATGCCAATCAAATTCCCCTGCTTCACAGTCGTTAGGAATAAGTACACTTTGATGACATAGCAAGTCGTATAATTCGCCGGTCATTGCGGTTTTAAAACAGATAATTTGGCCATCTTTTAACAGCACCCATTTAGTATGGGTACCGGGTAAACAAATGAGTACGTTGCCGTGCTGATAGGCCGGATTTTGCTTTAAAAAACCTAAAATTTGCAGCTCTTCGCCGCGCATTACATCAAATAAATTGTTTTGTAATGTGCATTTTGTACCAGGCAAAGCACTGACTTTATTACCTGCACAATCAAAATTAATTGCGCCACTAAGCAGGCTTTCGGGGTTTATGGGGCACGCTAAATAAGGGGTTTCTTTCCAGCCAATACTTGAGGTGATTTGCCCTGCCATATAAATAGGTAAAACGCCGTATTCGCTGGTCCATGGTGCAACGACACCAATTAAAGTATGTTCAAAGTTTTGTTTATCTCTAATCACACCTGGGCCGTCGCGCTGAGCAATTAAAGTTAATTGCCCTGTGGTATTTACGCTGCATAAATAGGCGCGTAAATGACTCGTGCCCCAATCTACGGCTATAAAAAGGTTTAAGTGCTGCAACTTAGAGCCTCCCACCGTCAATTTTAATACCTTGGCCGGTGATCATACTGCTTTCGTCGGCAGCTAAAAAAAGTGCCAAATTAGCTACATCTTCAGGGGTTACTAACTTTTTAAGTGCCATGGCTTCCATCCACTTCACTTGCTCTTGCTCGGTAAACCAACTGGCTAATTGGCGGTCGGTGGCAACCCAACCCGGTAAAATAGCATTCACCCGAATACCAAACTCACCATAATCGCGTGCCAGTGCTTTAGTCATGCCGATTAAACCGGCCTTTGCCGTTACATAACCCGCCATTTGTGGCTGCCCCATGATGGCATTGATAGAGCTAAAATTAATAATGCTCCCCGCGCCTTCGCTTTTCATAAAAGACATAGCGACTTGCGAGGCAAAAAACGCCGGATTTAAGTTAATTTGTAGGCATTGATCCCAATCTTGTACTGTAACGTCTTCACTGGCTTGGCGGCGGTCATTGGCTACATTGTTTACCAGTACATTAATAGCGCCTAGTTCAGCACATGCATCTACCAAAGATTGCTGTAAAGCATTTGAGTCGGTTACATCAACCTGCCTAAACCATAATTTAGCATTAGGCAGTGAGGCTATAAGAGATTGGGCAGCCTCGTTATTAATATCTATAAAGGCAATTTTGGCAGCTTGAGCGGCGAACGCCTTTACCATTGCACGGCCAATGCCTGAAGCGCCCCCGGTAATAAAAACAACTTTGCCAGAAATACTGGGGTAGTGAGCGTGATTATTCAAATGCGTTTCTCCATAATACAGACTGCCCCTCTTAATATTTATAATTATTTGCTAAAGAGGATTACTGTTACAGCTGTGTTAAAATACTTGCCTTTAACAAAGTTTATAACATATCCTTTCGTACATTAATATGATATATGATATATAATAAAGCAATAACTCATTCGGATAACGCTCAATGAAAAGCCAACCTCGTCAAAATTTAACACAACAATTAACCCATGATTTAGGCTTTGCAATTGTGCGTGGCGTTTACCCTGTTAACGAAGGCCTGCCCTCAGAAGCTGACCTATGCGTAAAATACGATGTGAGCCGCAGTGCAACACGCGAAGCTGTAAAAATGCTCTCTGCTAAGGGCTTAATATCTTCTCGCCCTAAGCAAGGGATCCGCGTACTGCCAGAAAGTAGCTGGAATATGTTTGACACAGATGTACTGCGCTGGATTTTAAGCAGTAAACCGTCGCTTTCTTTATTAAAAGAGTTTACGCAAGTACGTGTCGCACTTGAGCCACAAGCCGCTGCCCTAGCAGCTGAAAATGCCAGCGCCGAACAACTTGCTGAAATAGACAACGCACTTGCCCGCATGGCCGATGCAGACCAAGGCTTAGACGATCCGCTTGAAGCCGATATTGCCTTTCATACCAGTATTTTAGTAGCCAGTAATAACCGCTTTTTTGTACAGCTCACTGAATTTATTAGCACCGCGCTGCGCGTAAGTATTCGTTACACCAACCACATTAAAGGTGTGCCAGGGGCCGACGTTGCAAAGCATGCTGATATTTTAGATACGATTAAATCGCGCAATCCAGAGCGCGCTAAAAAAGCAGTAGAAACCATTTTAGAAGAAGCGCTTGAGTTGATTGAGTCTAAACTCGACTAATAGCTTAAAAAACATTATTAAAAAAGGGAGCTAATTAGCTCCCTTTTTACTGCTTGCTATATTTTAAGCTTTGTTAAGCTCAAAAATAAGCGATGTTTGCGGGAATGAAATTGGCATTTGTAGGCCAAATTCCATCAACGCTTCACCCGTAAAGGTTTGCCCGTTAACGGCGGCAATAGACGAAGGTCGGTATTCTTCAAATTTAACAGGCCACACTAAATTAAGTGTGTACTGCGTATCTGCATCTAAACCAACAAAACGAAGCTTATTAGGCGCAGTACGCGGTGTTTCGCGTACACTGTTATACGCAAATAACGCTTTTGATTTTTGCTCGTCGATTAAACCAAAGTTAATTGATAAATCGTCGCTATCGAGGCGGTACAAATCGGCAGCATGAATAAATTCACGGTGCTCTTTGTGCAGCGCAATAGCCGCTTTAAGCGCATTGTATTCGTGATCGGTCAGCTCGCGTGGGTCCATTTCAATACCCATATGGCCAAACATAGATACCGCAGCACGCATTTCAATACTGACATTACGACCTGTGATATGACAATCACGAGGGCCTACGTGTGCACCCATAACCGACGATGGGAAGAAGAACGAACAGCCGCGTTGAATTTCAAGACGGTCAAGTGCATCGTTAGAATCTGACGTCCATACACGGTCTGTGTGTGCAAGAACACCATAATCTACACGGGCACCACCTGACGAACAGCTTTCTATTTCAAGGCCAGGATGCGCCGCTTTAATACGGTCGATTAAGCGATACAGTGCCAGTGTTTGCTGATGCACCGCAGGCTTGCCTGAGAAGTTACCCGCGTGGTTTATATCGCGGTTCATATCCCATTTAATGTACTTAATTGTTGGGTATTCAACTAAAATGTCATCAATCGCTTTGTATAGGTATTCAACAACCTCAGTGCGCGTTAAATCAAGCACTAGCTGGTTTCTAAAGCTAAGTTGCTCGTTATTTTCTGAGCCTAATACCCAATCAGGATGAGCGCGGTATAAGTCACTATCTGGGTTTACCATTTCAGGTTCAAACCAAATACCAAACTCCATACCTAAGCTGCTTACATGGTCAATCACTGGCGATAGGCCGTCTGGGTAAATTTCGTAATCTACGGTCCAATCACCTAGGCCTGCATAATCACCACGGCGACCTTTAAACCAACCGTCGTCCAGTACAAAACGCTCAATACCTAATGGCGCTACTTTATCGGCTAACTGCTTTAGCGTATCTACATCGTGATCGAAGTAAATACCTTCCCATGTGTTGTAATGCACTGGGCGTGTTTTTTCGCGCTGCGCCTGGCTAAGTAAGTTAGCTTTAACAAAACGATGAAAATTACGCGACAGTGCACTAAAGCCATCGCTCGAAAACGAGCCATAAATACTTGGGCTTTGATACGTTTGGCCTTTAGCAAGGGTTAGCTCGCCCGGTAATAATAACTCACCCATTTGCACATAACGGCGCCCTTCTGGTAGTAGCTCAGCGCGTAGCTTGTTGTTACCGCTCCAACCTAAATGAAAGCCATAACACTCGCCTTGTTGCTCGCCTGCGCCTTCGCTATGAACTAATAAACCAGGGAATACGTCGTGCGATGTTTTACCTTTGCGGTTTTCGCGTACAAAGCTGCCTAATACTAAATCAACCGATTGGCGTTGAAACTCGTTAGACCAACGTCCTTCAAAGCTCACTAGCTTGTTCATGCTATCGGGTAGTTGGAACGTGGGTGCGGCGCAAAAATTAACGCTTAGCGGTGCATCACTTAAATTAGTTAATACGGTATGCGCACTTAGCACATCGGTGTTGCTATCAAGTGTGATGCTGTGCACTACTTCAATACCACGCAGCTCATCAACACTTACAAATTCTAAACTAGAAGGGGTTGGCTGACGAACATCTTGAAGAGCAGGCCCAACTGACCAAGCTATGGTGTCGTTTGACAGCTCTAGCCCTGGCGCGCCTGTAAAGCCTTCACCTAATAGCGGAGAAAGAGAAATAGGTGCTTCTTCAACCACGGCACATTTTACTTCCTGACGAGTCGCAAGCTGAGTTAGCATTGTTTCAGTTGTTTGCTCAGATAGGCGCTTACCAAAATAAAGTAACGCTGGGGTTTTGCTCTGGCAGTCGAAAATAACGGTGCTGTTTGCGCTGTCTAATCGAAAGAATGGTTTAATATCAGCCATGATTCTCCTGTCCTCTTTAATGAAGATGAGTTTAATACGCGAGTACATTATATGTGTGCTTACTCGCCGCTTACTGCATCAAATTGCAGTCAGTGATTTTAAAATAATAGTATATATCATACAAATTACTTTTAGATAGTGTTTACGGTGTAATTTAGCCAATATTATTACTGGCTATACCAGTAATTAACTCAAACAGCGGATAAAAAATTTAATACCACCTTGAGCAATATTATATTTAGTGGGCTTTTAGTCTGGGGTAGCCTGCAAAACCCCAGCAGGTAGTCACACGTTTAGCCACGCAAAATGATTAAGTATTATTGCTCATGGGTGTTATCTGCAGTGTCGGTTAATTGAATAAATAAAAATCGGCCTAAGTTACCTTAGGCCGATTTAGTAATGTGTTAACTGGCTAATAAAAAGTGACTTAACTTTTTATTGCTGGTTATTTTGGTGCGTGCACTGGTGGCGTATCTTCAATAGCAGGTGTTTTGCCTGCCCACTGTGCATTTAAACCAAACACTACTTTATTAACGATTAACGCAAAGGCTACACATACAATAAGTGTAATTGGCATTAAGTGAATATAGTGTAGTTCAGTATGTAGCGGCGAATTTTCAAACGTCAGCATGCCATACATAACCACGCCTAAAATTACCGCGGCAATACCTGCACGCGCATCCACATTTTTAAACAATAAGCCCACTACAAAAATTGAGAATATAGGCATACTTAATAAGCCGTTTAACTGTTGTAGTAAGTTAATAATGCTGTCGGCTTGCTGATAAATTGGCACAAGCACAAGCGTTAAGCTAGTAAGTAACAACGTAACGTAACCACTTAGCTTTACTACACTTGGCTCTTTATTAAAGTAAGCTTCGTGAATATCACACACGTAAAGTGCCGTAGCCGAGTTTAACAAGCTGTTATAAGTAGAAAGCACTGCTGCCGCCATTGCTGCGGCAAATACACCTGTTAACCATGCAGGCATTACATCACCTACAATTCGACCATAAGCTGCATCGCCAATGTCGCCATACAATTTGTACGAAATAATACCCGGTAGCACCACAATCGCCGGTACAATTAAAAAGCGAATACCTGCTGCTGCAAATATCCCTTTTTGTGCTTCTTTAACGTTTGGCGCAGCCATTGCACGCTGGGTAATGGTTTGGTTAGTACCCCAGTAATACATTTGAATAAAGATCATACCGGTTAAAAGCGTAGGCCAAGGGATTGGCGAGTCAGCGTCACCAATTAATGTTAAGCGCTCTTGTGGAATACCGCTAAAGTCGTAATCAATCGCGTTAAGCGCTAAAAATACGACCAGTATTGCCATACCTAACACTAATAAACCATTGTAGGTATCGGATACGGCAACCGCTCGTAAGCCACCAAAAAATGCATAAATAGCGCCTACTAAAGCGAATGCGGTCGCTATGTACATTAGCGGAATATCAACTTTAAACATGGTTTGCATAAATAGCGCACCAGAATAAATAACCGCAGGCATGTAAATTAGCGCATTACCTAAAAAGAATAAGCCACCAATAACAGCGCGAATGTGCTTGTTGTTGTAGCGTTTTTCTAACAGCTCCGTGGTGGTTGTACAGTTGTACTTGTAATAAACAGGAATAAATACTTTGGCTAAAATAATAAGCCCTAAAATAGCCGCCAATTCCCACCACACAAGCAGGGCCATTTGATTGCCATTCATGCCCACCAGCTGGTCGGTACTTAAATTTGTGAGCGTAATTGAGCCTGCTACAAACATCCAAGTAAGGCCACCGCCCGCTAAAAAATACTCTTTTGTTTGATTATCACCACTATTACGGTTTTGGCCTCGGCACTTCCAATATGTAAGTCCACCAATTAAAGCGGTTACAAAGAAAAAAACCACCAACTGCAAAATGTTGTCTGACATGTGTGTGTCTCCAGCGCGTTAAACGCAATGTCTATCTATGTGAACGTATTAACCTATAAAGGCTAATTAATAAATTGCACCTTACAGTGCGTGTGCATCTCGACTTAGTTCTAACTTAATTTGCTTTAATGGCATAAGTTCAGGATGCTGGTTGTGACGCTTTACTAACGCATTTAACTGAAACAACGAAATAAGCATGCTGTTAAGTACGCTCAGGTAACCTTGTTTGTGTAAATTGGCAATGGTATCGCTGTCTAAAGTTTGCAGTTTATCTTCATCAACAGTGCTCAAACCTTGAATAGTTTGCGCCTCGCCTTGTTCAAACTGCAAAACAATATCTATGTTTTTAATAAGCCCTAAGCGGGCAATTTCTTGGGTAAATTGGTACGTTTGGTAATCATTTTTTAAATCGCTTTCTAGTAGCTTTTGCTGCGTACTTAAATACAGGCTTGGGTTGCCTTTGGCATCAAATAACGGCTCGCCTTGCTGGGTATTAACGGCTGAGCTTTGCTCATCAATAGCAATAAAGTAATCACTGCTATTTGCCTCACGAGTGAGTAAATAAAGCGGCTGGGTTTGCATGCACACAGGCGTGTACAGCGCTTGCCATTGATTGTTACTCACAAATAAACTTTGCTGAGCACTAAAGCTGGTTAAACCCGAAATGGTGTAGCTGCCGTTGTGTGCGTTACGCGCTAAAAAAATAGGTAAATCGCAGGCCGCTTTTGCTACTTCGTTTGCACGTAGATTAACTAAATGCTGTGTTTTTGCGTATTCAACACCCGCATTAGGGTTAATTTTTATTGCTTGGTGTTGAGTATTTGATAGTTCACTAATTGCCATAGTTACACATCCTTAAACTGGGTTAGCCGCAAGCCACTGTTCAATATAAGCACGGTGAGGCGGCAACGTTTGCAACATCTGCTGTGTAAGCTGGCTGTTACGTTCAATTATTTGATTTGCTTGCGCATCGTTTGAGTACAAATACGCTTGCTTAGTAAAGTCGGGCTTAAAGCCCATACCGTATAAAACATACTGGTAACTGGCGGCAGGAAATAACTCTAATGCGCCATGAAAATCTTGAATAAGTGGGCCACGCGTCCCCCAAAGCAGTAAATCTTCTTGTAAACTTTGCGGAATGCTTTGCGGTTGTACGTGCGCTTGCCAATAAGGCTCTGGGCGCTTAGTTAACATGTAATGTAGTTTTAAAAAGTCGATAATACGCTGCCAGCGATAATCCATTTGCTCATTAAAGCGCTTTGCAACAATGGACATTACTTGGGTATCGGCTGGCATATGCTCTGCAACAAAGCGAGACGAAATTTCAACCAACATAATGGCGGTTGCCTCAAGGGGCTCTACAAAACCTGCCGACATTCCCACTGCAACACAGTTTTTGTGCCAAAATTTTTCGCGATAGCCTGACTCAAAACTTATTTTTCGGGCAGTTAAGCCTTTAGCGGCATCACCTAAATAGTTACGTAAGTTTTGCTCGGCTTCTTCATCTGATAAAAACTTGCTTGAATATACATGCCCTACACCACGGCGATGCGTTAGGCCTATATCCCAAATCCACCCAGCATTTTGTGCGGTGGCAATGGTATGACTGGCCAGTGACTCATCACCTTCGTCGTAGGGGACTTGCATAGCTAGGGCGCTGTCGTTAAATAATACGTGATCCATTTTTTTAAATGGCACGTTAAGGGCTTGGCCTAGTAACAGCGATGAAAAACCCGTGCAGTCTATGTATAAATCAGCGTTTATGGTGCGGGTTTGATCGGTTAAGGTAAGGGTGTCTATAGCCCCGCTTTCATCAAGCTTTACCTGATCAACGGTGCCAATAATGTGCTCAATGCCGAGTTTGCTCTTACAATGTTGCTTTAATAGCTCAGCAAAGGCACCGGCATCTAAATGGTATGCGTAATTACAATTTGCTTGATACTCGCCTTGCGCAATGCCTCTCGGGGCTAGGTTTGCTTCGCAAATATCGTGCTGAAAATTAGTTTGCTGAGCAAAGCTTTCAACATTATCTAAATAGGGGGCTAAATCTATACGGCCGTAGCCTAGCGGTACCGTAAAGGGATGGTAGTAAAAATCGTTGTTGCCATGCGTCCAGTTTACAAATTTACCGCCTTGTTTAAAGGTGGCATTACAGGCTTTAAATACATCCACTTCCCGCAAACCAATTTGCTGAAGCGTGTTTTTCATAGTGGGCCAGGTACCTTCACCTACACCAATTGTTGGAATATCAGATGATTCTACCAACATCACTTTTAAGCCATCACCCTTATTACCTTGGTGATACGAAGCGATAATTGCAGCGCTCAGCCATCCTGCTGTGCCGCCACCAATTACGGCGATTGTTTTTATTGCTTTATTCATAACGGACTACTCTTTGAGTACTTTATTGATAACCGGTTAGACAACAAATGCCCTTTCGGGCATTTGTTTAAATTAGTCTCATTTTGTGCAAATTAGCTACTAACTTTATTAGTAACAGTACTTATAATGCACTGCAATGAAAACTAAGAGGCAATCGCTGCCTCTGCTATCAATTAAAACGTACCGCGAATACCAAACGCGTAACGTGAGCCATTATCTTCTACAGAGTAGATTTGATTAGCAAAACGGCCCGTTTGCACTAGCTCTTCTTCAGTAATGTTGATGCCTTCGGCAAAAATAGTGAAGTTTTCGTTGATATCGTAGCTTGCACTAATATCCCATTGACCGTACGTTTCTACGTTCACTGGTTCGCCGTTAAAGCCGTTATCAACTAAGCGTAAAAAGCCCTCACGGTTGTTAAATGCAACACGTGCCTGCCAGTTATCTTGCTCGTAAAACAGCACTAAGTTTTGTGAATCACCTAACCCTTCAAGCGCAAATGTTTGGCTTGTATCGCCATCAACACTAATGTCGCTATCTACTACCGTGGCATTAGCAATAAAACCAAAGCCGTTTTCAAACATATGAGTTACACCGATTTCGTAACCCGTTACCGTTGCAGACTCGCCATTTTGCGGGCGGCTTACAGTGTAAACTTCTGAGCTACCGTTAAGTTCGGCATCGGTTTGATCAGTACAGGTTGTACACGCAAAATCAGGGCCTGTACGGTCAGTCATGTCGAATGTTTCGTCGCCGGTTAGGGTAACAATAAAGTCATCCACTTCTTTACTAAATACGGCAAAGCTAAATAAGTTAGCGTCGTTGTAGTACCACTCGTAAGAGATATCCCAGTTTTCAGATTGGAATGGCTTAAGTGCAGGGTTACCACCACTTGCTGTTAAGTTTTGACGACGAGGCTCGTTAAACGTGGTCGCAGGTGATAACTGTGACATAGTAGGACGAGTAATACTGTCGTACGCTGCAAAGCGTAAAATCATGTTGTCTTGCAGTTCAAGCTTAACGTTAAAAGAAGGAAGTAAGTTTGAGTAGCTCGTCCCTTCTTGAATGTCTGTTGCCGGGCCAAATACGTTTTGGAATAAAGTGGCATCAGAGGTAGGAATAACATCGCTGATAAAGCTTTGTACAGCCGCTACTTCAATATCAGTTTCTGAGTAACGTGCGCCCATGTTAACCGTAACTGGCATATCAGCTAGGTCAAAACCAATGGTAAAGTCCATGTAAAGGCTAGTGATATCTTCATTAATTGTGTAACGGTTATTTTGTAGTGTTGGCTCTACAGGGAAACCTTGGTCAGCAAGGTAATCAAGCATTTTGTCGCCGTCGTAGCTATAAAATGTATCGATTAAACCTGGGAAGTAGTTACTTGCTGAGTAAGCTTCAAAATCAATTTCATCAAGTGGTGCTTCAGTGCCGTAACCACAAAATTGACATTGGCTACCAAAAATTTGGAAGCTTGATTTTTCACGTTCTTGACGATAAGCACCAAAGTTAATGCGATCAACTGGGCCTTTATCTGGTACGTATTCAAAATCAGCTTTGATTTCGGTAATTTCATCTTCATCTGTAAACTGGTTACCAATTTCGTTGTAGTGAAGACGCGCAAGGCTTGCATCTGGCAGCGAGCCATTTTCAAAACCATCATGCTGTACGGTAGGAACGCTACCGGTGCCGTCAAAGCTGTAGCTGTTAATAATACCCACTACGTTAAAGCGGTCATTACCAGCACGGTCGTTTTCAGCTGTTGAGCGAGATACGTCAAATTTTGCTTTTAATGACTCGTTTACTTGCCAGTCAACGTTAATACCAAATGCTTTGTTAGTTACATCACGCGAGTTACGTGTGTGTGATACAAAGTCGGTTGCAGGGTTGCCACTGGCGTTACCTAAACCTACTTCTTGCGTAAAGGTAAGCAAGGTACCCGTTTCTGGATCGATTGTTGCGCTACCTACGCGGTCTGGTTCAAACCAAGAAGCTAAATCGCGTACTGATGAGTCCACTTCAAATTTTGAAATTAAACCATCTACGGTAATAGTAATATCGTCAGACGGTGCATATTGTAATACTAAACTTGCATTAGTACGTTCACGGTCTTGCTCATCTACAACTTGGTCCCAGTTACGTGGGATGTATGCATTGTCGTACAATACGCCATCTTGTGGATTTGAAATAGTTTGTCCACCGCGCCAACCAGCCGTTAAAATTTGGTTATTTTGCAGCTTACGTTGTTGGTTAGTGATGGCAAAAAGCACACCGAGCTTGTCGTCGTTAAACGTATTACTTACTAAAAATGAAGCCGATGGCGATACTTCTTCAGAAAGGCTTTCGTACATACCTTTTACTGAACCAATCACATGTAAGCCACCAAAATCGAATGGACGAGCTGTGGTTACGTTAACCGTACCACCAATGCCGCCTTCTTGAAGCGTTGCACTGTTACTTTTATAAATATCAGCGCCGGTGATTTGGTCTGCCGCTAATACATCAAAATTAAATTCACGCCCTGCACTGTCAGTCGCAATTTGACGACCATTTACAAGTACCGTGTTAAATTGTGGACCAAAACCACGAATTGTTACTGCTTGCCCTTCACCGCCACTACGGTCAATGGCTACACCTGTAATACGTTGCAGAGACTCTGCTACGTTTAAATCAGGAAATTTACCAAGATCTTCTGCTTTAATCCCATCGGTTACAACATTAGATGCTTTTTTATCTAACATTGATGAACGTAAGCTGCTGCGAATACCCGTTACTGCGATAACCTCAACATCTTTATCTACTACTGTCGGTGTGTCGCCTTCAGCGCCTTGAGCTGCAACGTGGCCGCTTGCCAATATGCCTGTAATAGCAATACTGAGTGCGGTTTTCTTGTTGAACGATAACTTATTGTTAATTATCATTTTTTAAAAACTCCTGATTGTGTGTAGTCATTTTGTCGTTGTGTGGTGTGTATAGCTTCAAATACTATTTATAATATAAATACTTTAAATTGAGCAAGAGTGCAACCTTTTCCTTAATTATGGCTATCTTTTTGTTACGTGTATTTTTCTTTTTGTTTTCTTTAATTTAACAGTGGAATTAGTACGTTATTGCGAAAACACAAAAATTATTTGCTGATTATATTCTTCATCCGGCAATAAATTAGCTTTTGGATAATCGCTTCTATTTGCTGCATTGGGCCAGTTTTGAGCTTCTAAACACACCGCTTGGCGTGCTTTAAAAGGAGAACCTACAAAATTTGCCGTATAAAGCTGCATACCAGGTTGGGTACTTTTAAGGGTTAAATTAACGCCCGTGTGTGGCGAGGTTAATGTAGCCATTGTTTTTAAACGATTGTCATCACTAAAAATATAGCAATGATCAAAGCCACTACCGGCATCAAGTTGTGCATGCTGTGCGCACAGTGCATCGCCAATGGGCTTAGGGTGAGTAAAATCAAAGCAGCTGCCCGAGCCATCTTCATGATGGGCAAGCGGTATACTGTTACTATCGATAGGTAAATACGTTGCGGTATTTATTTGCAGCAGGTGATTATTAATGCTCTCACTGCCTTCAAGATTAAAATAGCAGTGGTTGGTAAAGTTAACGAGGGTTTCTTTATCAGTAATGGCTTTGTAACTGAGGATTAGCTCGCCATTGCGTGCAATGATTGTTTGCCAAACTTGTAACTGCCCAGGAAAGCCTTCTTCTCCATCTGCCGAGCAGTAATAGAGCTCCACTTCATTATTGCTTTGTTTAGTGACTTGCCACAGTACTTTATTAAAGCCTTTTTCGCCGCCGTGTAAGCTATTTGGGCCATTATTTGCTTTAAGTTGGTACTCTGTGCCTGATAATACAAAACGTCCGTTTTCAATACGATTTGCGTAGCGCCCGACTGTTGCCCCTAAATAAAATGGGTTTTCTAAATAATAAGCAGGTTCGTTAACGCACAGTGTCATCTCTTGGTTATTAAACTTTATACTTTTGATAATAGCGCCAAATGGCAATATTTCTGCAGTTAAGCTTTTACCATCGCTAAGCGTTATTACCTCTAACGGTTTATTGCCAGTTGTAGATGCCACATTCATTCTCCATAAACTACCAGCTCAACAGTACCTGTCATAGCGGTGTAACAATATATAATATAAATAGTATATAAGTGAGAAGCGTAACTCAATCAAAATGCGTTAAAATAACGCTATAAAAATTCACAGCTGTCGCTTGTGGTTTACATCAACGCTCCTCGTTGCTTGGAGTAAATGCACCTAGTTAAACTAGGTGTTCGCTGAGTGCTGCGACTTCTGCTTCGCTTAAATTTTGTTTAGCTTTGTTTTTAAAGTTATAACGCACTAATACAGTTTTACCCACAACACAGCATTTACCTTGCTGCCACGCCTCTTGCTTAATGGTAAAAGAGCTATTTCCTACATGCTCAACAGCTGTTTTAATCGTCACTTCGTGAGCATAAAATAATTCCCCTACAAACGATGCTTCTATTTTAGCAATGATCAGTTTCCAGTCGTGTGGGTTTAGATCGGGGGTAAAAAATTTAAAAATAGGGACGCGTGCGGCTTCAAACCACACAGGTAGTACGGTATTGTTGATGTGTCCGAGTGCATCTGTTTCGCTAAAGCGCGGCATCACTTTTTCAATAAACATAAAAATCCAAATAATAACTAAATAAAAAGGTAAATCATGACGGACTTTATCCACGTTATTGATAACGCGTTAAGCGATGATTTTTGCGATAACTTTATTACCACATTCTCTAACAGCCCGCATGTAAAACAAGGTGTAACCTCTGGTGGTGTGGACTTAAAAAAGAAAGACAGCCACGACCTGCAATTAAACAGTTACCCAGAATACGCCCAACAATTAAAGCATATTCAGCAAACCACTGCACAGCATGTTTTTAACTATGTAGAAGCACACTTTTTTATGCTAATTGGCGCATTTGGCTTAAAAGTTTATCACCCAAAAACGGGGGATGTGGTGGATTTAACACAGGATAACTTTGACGAAGTGGGCAAACCACAGCTCTCTGTGCTGGTGCAGCAAATATTTAGACTTGGGAACATTCAGGCGCAAAAGTACGAGGTAAATAAAGGCGGCTACCCTTACTGGCATAGTGAAGTGTATCCACAGCTACAACACAATGAAGCGCTGCACCGTGTATTATTATTTATGTTTTATTTAAACGATGTAGAGGAAGGTGGCGAAACAGAGTTTTACTATCAAAAACGTAAAATTGCGCCTAAAAAAGGCACTATGGTCATTGCCCCTGGCTACTTTACGCATACCCATCGAGGTAATAAGCCAGTATCAAACGATAAATATATATTAACTTCATGGGTGCTCTTTAATCGCGCAGAGCACATATACGGCACACCTAAAAGCTAAAACAGTCAGCGGGCAAAAACTAACTAACCGCTGACAACTTTAATGCATTTGAGCTTTAAAAAGAGTTATTCAAAAGCGCAGATTTGTATTCATACCAATCCGCGATAATACTTAATTATGCGGATTGGTATAATCTGTCAGTTTCAAAGAAGTTGATCAAACAAATCAAATAACTTATCTAGCTCTTCGGTGGTGTTGTAATGCATACAACCAATGCGCACTACACCGCCTTTATCAAGTACGCCTAACTGCTCACATAAGCCTTGTGCATAAAAATTACCATCCCACACACAAATATGCTGTTTGCCTAAAAACTCAGACACCTCACGCGGCTCTAGTCCTTCAAAGGTTAAAGCAAATGTAGGCGTACGCTCGTTTAAGCGCTCTAGGTCATCAATGCCAAATAGCTTAATGCGCGGGTAATTAACTAAACGCGTTAAAAAGTACTCACTAAGCGCCATTTCGTGCTGCTTTGTTTTAGCAAAAGCCGCAGTTAACTTTTCACGGCGCGTGTGGCCTTCATCAAGCCCGCTAATTGCAGCAATGTAATCAACAGCGGCAATAAAACCAGCTAAGGCTTCGAAGCTTTGCGTGCCTGTTTCCCATCGACCAGGTGCTACATCTTTAGCTGGTTCTACTTTGTAAGGCCTAAAACCTTCAAGATGCTGTGTTTTACCGTACACCATGCCTAAGTGAGGACCAAAAAACTTATAGGCAGAACAAGCCAAAAAGTCGCAATCAAGGGCCTGAACATCAACAAGCTCATGCGGTGCATAATGCACGGCATCAACGTACACTAATGCGCCTACAGCATGGGCGAGCTCTATAATACGTTTTATATCGTTAATAGAACCTGTGGTATTTGAAGCGTAAGTTACCGCAACCAGTTTAGTATTGCTGTTTAATAAACTTTCAAACTGCGCCATATCTAAGCTGCAATCAGCCTCGTTAATTAAAGCTGTTTGAACTTTAACACCTTTATCTTGCGCTGCTTGCTGCCATGACGATACATTTGAGAAGTGATCAGCGTTAGTCACAACAATCTCATCACCGGCTTGCCAATCGCGTGAAATAGCACGGCTAAAGCTAAAGGTAAGGCTGGTCATGTTAGGGCCAAACACTATATTTTGTGCACTTGGCGCATTAAGCAAATCGGCTGCTGCTTGGCGCGCATTTGCCATTAACTCAACGGTTTTATCACTTGAAAAAAACGCACCGCCTAAGTTTGAGTTGTAGTGCCCTAAATAAGCAGTCATTGCATTTAGTACAGACTGCGGCACTTGAGAGCCACCAGGGCCATCTAAAAATATTGGCGATTTACCATCAACGGTTTGTATTAATGCAGGAAACTGCTCACGTAGTTGCGCTATGTTCATGAGCATTCCTTAAGAGGTAAGTACAAAACAATCCAGGTAACCTGGCTTGTTTGTATCTACTTTGTTCATTGGCGTTGCATTGTGCCAAACTTGACGGTCGTTTATTAGTGCAAACATTCCGTCTTTAATTTCCATTTTAAAACACGGTTCTGCTTGCTTGTTTTCGTATACAAGCAGCTCGCCGCCTTCTAAGTTTTCGTGAGAAACACCACATACACAAACATGGTCAAACCCATCTTGATGCACACCTTCAGGTGCTGCGGGCGTATCGCTATCAATGGCAAGCATTCTAAATTGGTGAATTTCAATATCACGGCCTTCATCAATGCCGGTAAGCTCACAAAACTCACTTACAATGCTTTTCATACCTTCGGACTCAAGTAAGCTTTGCTCTAAGTTTTCATAAGTACGCTCAACATTACCCTGAAAGGTATTAATAGAATCGTCTTGAACAAACGCTTTGGCAGCTTGTAGTTTTAGCTCACCATTTTGAAATTTAATTACCGAGTAACGACGCTTACGAAATTCACCATCTGCATACGGATTAGCAGGTAGGTTATCAAAAGAAGGCTTAACCAAGTCAATATTTGCTTGGTTAATAAAACGAAGTTGCAGTAAATTCTGGTTGTTTAATGCAGTCATAAAATCTCGCTTAAAATAATGAGAATATTGAAAGAGATTTTAATGCATGTAGAAAGGAATATTTGCTTTATTATTTATATAAAAAGTGGGTAATGGTTATATTTAATTCATTTAAAACTTATTACAGCATGAAATATTCAATTTTATTTTAGCCAATAAAAAACCCGCCTAAGCGGGTTTTTTTAAAACAGCTTTAAATTATACAGCTTGCTGAATAATTACGTTGTCTGCTTTTTTAGTGTACTGAGGCATACGGTGGAAGTTCAAGTAACGGTATGTATCTGCAGCCGTTGCATTGATTTTCTCTGCGTATTCTTGGTACTCAGCTGGTGTAGGTAATTTACCTAAAATTGCCGCTACTGCAGCAAGCTCAGCTGATGCTAAGAATACATTTGCGCCTGTACCTAAACGGTTAGGGAAGTTACGTGTTGAAGTAGAAACAACCGTTGCTTTATCAGCAACACGTGCTTGGTTACCCATACACAGTGAACACCCTGGCGTTTCGATACGCGCACCAACACGACCAAAGATACCGTAGTAACCTTCGTCAGTTAGTTGGTCTTTATCCATCTTCGTTGGTGGAGCTACCCAAAGTTGAGTTGGGATACGACCAGTAAAGCCATCTAGTAATTTACCCGCAGCACGGAAGTGACCAATGTTAGTCATACAAGAACCGATGAATACTTCGTCGATTTTCTCGCCAGTAACATCAGAAAGTAAACGCGCATCATCTGGGTCATTTGGAGCACAAAGGATTGGCTCTTTAATTTCTGCTAGGTCGATTTCTACAACGTGCTTGTACTCTGCATCAGCGTCAGCTTCCATAAGTTCTGGGTTAGCTAACCACTCTTGCATTGCATTAATACGACGTTCGATTGTACGTACATCGCCGTAACCTTCAGAGATCATCCACTTAAGCATAACAATGTTAGACTCAAGGTATTCGCTGATAGACTCTTTAGAAAGCTTAACAGTACAACCTGCTGCTGAACGCTCTGCTGATGCATCTGATAATTCAAACGCTTGCTCAACAGTTAAGTGCTCAACACCTTCAATTTCTAGTACGCGACCAGAGAATTCGTTGATTTTACCTTTTTTCTCTACTGTTAATAAGCCTTGCTTAATACCGTAGTAAGGGATTGCGTGTACTAGGTCACGTAAAGTGATACCTGGTTGCATTTCACCTTTAAAGCGAACCAAAATAGACTCAGGCATATCAAGTGGCATAACACCTGTTGCTGCTGCGAACGCTACTGCACCTGAACCCGCAGGGAACGAAATACCTAATGGGAAACGTGTATGTGAATCACCACCAGTACCTACAGTATCTGGTAATAACATACGGTTTAACCAAGAGTGAATTACACCATCACCAGGGCGAAGTGAAACACCGCCACGGTTCATGATGAAATCAGGAAGCGTATGGTGGGTGTTTACGTCAATTGGTTTAGGGTAAGCAGAGGTATGACAGAATGACTGCATTGTTAAATCTGCAGAGAAACCTAAGCATGCTAAGTCTTTAAGCTCATCACGTGTCATAGGACCTGTAGTATCTTGCGAACCTACAGTGGTCATTTTTGGCTCACAGTATTGGCCAGGGCGAATACCTGCTACGTTACATGCTTTACCAACCATTTTTTGCGCTAGTGTAAAGCCTTTATCAGACACTTCTGTTACTGCTGGTACTTTAAATACGTCAGTAGCACCTAAACCTAAAGAGGTACGTGCTTTGTCTGTTAAACCACGACCAATGATTAGAGGAATACGGCCGCCGGCACGTACTTCATCTAAAATTACGTCTGATTTAAGCTCAAAAGTAGAGATAACGTCATCAGTACCGTGGCGCTTAACTACACCTTCGTATGGGTAAATATCAATTTGATCACCCATGTTGAACTCATCAACATTTAACTCGATTGGTAACGCACCTGAATCTTCCATTGTGTTGAAGAAGATAGGCGCAATTTTGTTACCTAAACATACACCACCAACGCGCTTATTAGGTACGTATGGGATATCATCACCCATAAACCAAAGCACAGAGTTAGTTGCAGATTTACGAGAAGAACCAGTACCTACAACGTCACCTACGTATGCAAGCGGTAAACCTTGAGTTTTTAATTCTTCAAGTTTAGTGATTGGACCTACTTCACCCGCTTTGTCAGGAGTGATACCGTCGCGCTCATTTTTTAGCATTGCTAAAGCATGAAGTGGGATATCTGGACGTGACCATGCATCTGGTGCAGGTGATAAATCATCAGTGTTTGTCTCGCCGGTTACTTTAAATACAGTAACAGAGATTTTTTCAGCAACAGCTGGCTTGTTAGTAAACCATTCAGCGTCTGCCCAAGATTGAATAATCTTTTTAGCGTGCTCGTTACCTGCTTTTGCTTTTTCTTCTACGTCGTAAAATGCATCAAACATTAATAATGTGTTTGATAGACCTTTTACAGCGATAGGCGCAAGGGTTTCGTCATCAAGTAGCTCAATCATTGGGGCGATGTTGTAACCACCTAACATTGTACCTAATAATTCTGCTGCTTTTTCTTTAGATACTAATGGAGATTGTGCTTCGCCTTTAGCAACTGCCGCTAAAAAGCCTGCTTTGATGTATGCTGCATCATCAACGCCTGGTGGTACGCGGTTGATTAGTAAATCTAAGATGAACTCTTCTTCACCCGCTGGTGGGTTTTTAATTAGTTCAATAAGATCAGCCGTTTGCTGAGCATCTAATGGCGCTGGTACGATACCTAACGCGGCACGTTCTTCTACGTGTTTACGATATTCTTGTAGCACAATATTGCCCTCTTGGTGACGTGAAAGTATTCGGTAGCGCCTCATGCGCAAAAAAAGTAACCCAATACTTATAGTATTCTAACGCGGGATTATAAAGCTTTTATGTATAGATGAAAATCCATCCAGCTAAGCAACTGATTATACCGACTATAAATGTTATGAATAGTGGTAAGCGTAAATTCTATTTTCGTGAATGTTTGTTAAGTAATAATCATTCTTGTTTAATCAAATTAATACTGCATATGCTGTTTTAAAGGCATAAAAAAACCCAGCACTAAGCTGGGTTTTTAAAATAAAGTAAGTAACTATTAACGCTTAACTTTTACACGTTCAATAGATTTTACATGTGCTTCTACACGACGGTTTTCAGCGTGAGCTTCTTTCGTGTTAGCTGTGTTTTTAAGACGTTCTTCACCTAGACCAACAGTTGTAATGCGATCTTCAGCAATGCCATCTTTAATTAGCTCTTGTGCTACATCATCAGCACGCTTTTTAGAAAGCATCTTGTTGTAGTTTGCGTTACCTACCGCTGACGCGTGGCCTTCAAGTAGTACAGTTGTATCTTCGTGCTCTTTTAAGAACTCAGATACTGATGCAATGTCGTCAAAGTAACGTTGACCAACTTGTGCAGAATCATGTGGGAAAGTAACTAATAAGCTTGTTGTTACTTCACGGTCTTCGTATAAAGTACAGCCATCGCCATCAACAGCGTCTGTCATTGGCGTGTTAGGACATTTATCATCTTTATCTAGGATGTTGTCGTTGTCGCTGTCTTTAGGTTCTACAGGTACTTCTACTACTGCTGTAGGCGCTGGCTCTACAGGCTGTGCAGGCATAGAGTTTTGGCCAAATAAGTAGTTAATACCAATTTTAGCACCTACATCTGTGTAACCTTTATCAAGACCTTGGTATACCGCAGTTTCAGCGTTTACGAAAAAGCCATCAGTAATAAAGTGTTGGTAACCAACACCTGCGTTTAAGAATGTGTTGTCATCTACTACGTCCATTTCTTTAATACCGAATAGACCGTAGAAAGGACCGCCGTCAAGGTGGTAAAGCGCATCAATACCGTAACGCTCGCCGTCGATATTATTACGATTGCCCGCAGCTTTATCGAACGCGTTAAAGTCCATATCTGCATACTCAAGGCGTGCGCTCCAGTAATCGCTGAAACGGTAACCTGCTTCTACACCCCAACCAGTTGACTCGTTTACGTCAAGGCCAGCTTGAGCGCGCATGTTTTCCCATGACGCATCATAGTAGTCACCAAATGCACCAATGTAGAAACCTTCTTCTTTATCGGCAGCGAATGTAGACGCGCTAGTTGCAGCTAACGCAATTGCAATTGTAAGTGATTTTAATTTCATTGTTTTCTTCCCATTTTAACAACTTAGAAAATTGTAGCTAATCAATACTAGCTCAACCAGTTTTGTACACACTACCCGAGCTTTTGTTAATCGATACTTAACGAAAAATAAAGTTTATAAATTTTTTCAACGATCTACAGGCATTCCAACCACCAATTGTAGGTTAAGTAAAAATTTTTACCTAATCTGCAATTAATAAATTATGGTAATTTATAAATAGTTACTTTTTATGAATGCGCACAATAACACCGAGCGAGTAACTGCTCAATCATTGTACACTGCATTATTTAAAAATGACTATTTATAATCAAAAACTTACAATTAATTACAATACTTAAGTACCGCAAAAAGTTTGATAGCCCTTGTCATCTTTACCTGTCTCTTGAAAGCGGGCTAAGTTAGCTGTTTTATCATATGGGTTACTCATCACCATTAAAAAGTCGCTTAGCAGCTCGCTCTCGCCGTGCTGATTATATTGCGCAAGTATTTCTTCGACGATGTGATTACGCGGTATAACCCTTGGGTTAGCCGCTCTCATTAGGTTATAGCTGTTTTCATCACATCTTTTTTGCCATAACTGGGCCCATTGCGTTAATTCATCTGGCACTTTGCCACCCTCTAGTGACTCGGTTAGGGCATCAAAGGTATTGGTGTAATCGAGCTTATGCTCTTGAAATAACAATAATAACTTACTTACAAGCTCTACATCGTCTTCTTTATAACCTGCTAAGCCTAATTTTTGTGCCCACATTTGATTATATTGCGCGTTAAATAACGTAGAAAACTGATTAATTAGCGGCGTCATTAAACTTACAGCTTGTTCGTCATCTTCATCTATTAGCGGGATTAGGCTCTCAGCTAAACGCGCGCAGTTCCAACTTACAATATTTGGCTGATTACCATAGGCATAGCGACCTTGCTTATCAATTGAGCTAAACACGGTATCAAAATCAAAGGTATTCATCATTGCACACGGGCCGTAGTCGATAGTTTCGCCGCTTATCAAGGTATTATCAGTATTCATAACGCCATGAATAAAGCCTACTCGCATCCAGCTAATAACCAGCGCTAGCTGACTATTTATAACGGCTTCTAAAAAGTCTAAATAGCGCTGAGCCCCTGTTGATTGAATACTTGGGTAATGGCGTTCAATGGCTACATCAGCTAATTTTTTTAATCCCTCTACATCACCTTGAGTTGCTAAATACTGAAACGAGCCAACGCGAATATGACTACTTGCTAAGCGGGTAACAATTGCGCCTGGTTGCGGCGGATTACGATAAACAGCTTCGCCTGTGCCGACAACAGCTAAACACCGCGTGGTTTTAATTCCTAAGCCATGCATAGCTTCGCTCATAATATACTCGCGAATAGCGGGGCCTAGTGCACATCGTCCATCGCCTCCTCTTGAAAAAGGCGTGGCGCCTGAGCCTTTTAACTGAATATCCCACAGCTGATTTTTATCATCGCTGATAGCACCCAGTAAGTGCGCTCGCCCATCCCCCAAGCGCGGCGAAAAGTGCCCAAACTGATGCCCAGAATAGCCAAGCGCTACAGCATTTACCGGTTGTGGCTCGTTACCAGCAAAAGTACTGGCCCGCAGCGCTGGCTCAACATCTATATTAAACTGCTGTGCTAACGCTTCGTTCCACAAAAGTAATTGCGGGGCTGCAACGCTTGAAGGACTGTCCTCTATTGCGAAGTTATCTGCTATGTCAGTGTATCTTGGCACTAGTTTCATGGTTAATCCTCTGTTTGTTGGCTTATGCCTACGCGATTGTCGCCCACGCTGTAAGCCACAATTAAGCTAAGTTCTTGCAGGCTCAAACCACTTTGCTTTTGCATTTCGTTAAAAAACGCCTGTGCGGCAGTGAGTGATTTTTTAGTTTGCAGGCCGCCATCGATAATTTTGTGCGCTCTTAGGTAACTTTCTACATCTCGCGAAAGTAAAAAAGTATCTTTACCAAGCGCTCTTAAGGCATACGGGCCTGTATTGCCGCCCAAACGGGCGCCGTGTTTTTTTAAATGCGCCCATAAACCAATAATGTCATCGTTTGGCCAGTTAGCTACAAACTTGCTAAAACTGCCATGTTGCTGTGCTATTTCGTGGATCATGTAGGCATTTTCAGGAATTGTTTTTACCTTTTTATAATTACGAATAATACGCTCATCAGTTGCTTTTTGCTCGAGCATATCGGGCGGCATCATAAGTAATTTATCAACACTAAATTGCCAAAAAACCTCTCTGAAACCGGGCCATTTACTGTTTATTACCGACCAGTAAAACCCGCTTTGAAATACTTTTCGGGTAAACTCTTCAAGCCAGTCGTCGTCACTTAATGCGCTTAATGCTTTTTTAGATAAGGGTTTTGCGAGTAATAACTTAAGCATTTTTTCAGAACCTTTTCGCTCTACTGCTCGCTTATAAATATCGCTAAATTTTTCCATACTTATTAAATACCTCATCACTGCTCATAGGGTTAGTTTACGAGAAAAGCAGCTAATACGTAACCACCCACATTTTCGATGAACTAATCTGTATCCTGCAACTTGACACCTAGACGGCTAAAATGTTTTAATCGCCGCAATTACCCTATTTAAATTGTATTTTGTTAAACCTTTTGCGGTTAAACAAAATACAAAGGGCTAGAAGAGGTGCGTTATTCAGGTAGCGTATGTTAGGAGCGCAAACTCCAGTGAGCATATGTGAGGGGAATACCGCCGAGAGGTAAACGCTTTTGCGAAGCAATTACTTCGGGCGACTAGGTTGAATCCTAGCGACTGTCACCAATAGCTGTTTTAGAGCAGCTTATTAGTTTGGTGGAGAGCTTCTGGTCTTAAATAATAAGGCCGTGCGCCCTATTATTTTAAGCCCATTCGCTCTTCGAATACTGTTCGAACGACGTTAATGCGGCTCACATCATACAGCCTCCTTAATATCTCGAACACCTTATAGGTTCGTAAGAGATGATTCACAACTTCAATTTAGACGACTACGCACTGTGGACAGCGCTTGTTACGCCGTTTGATCAACAAGGTAATGTTGACTACGACACGCTCACAACACTTGTTAGCGAACAAGAAGCGGCACACAACGGTATTTTACTGCTCGGTAGCACAGGTGAAGGCTTAGCCCTTACACTTAAAGAGCAGCAAGGCATTGTTGAGCACGTGTGCCAATTAAAACCAAGTGTACCGCTTATGGTTGCTGTTGGTGGTAGTAACTTGGCCCAACAAAAAGAGTGGGTTAGCTACTGTAACCAATTACCTATTCACAGCTACTTATTAGGCTCGCCTCTTTATGCAAAACCAGGGGCTGTAGGTCAAACACATTGGTACGAAAGCTTATTAAACGAAAGCGCGCATCCGTGTATGTTGTACAACGTACCTGGGCGCAGCGGTGTAAGCATTCCTATCGAAACCATTGAAAACTTAAAAGCGCATCCAAAACTGTGGGCTTTAAAAGAAGCCAGTGGCAACATCACCCAATTTGAAGCATACCGACAAGCCGCGCCTAATTTAGCGCTATACAGTGGCGACGATGCACTTATGCCCTACTTTGCCCAAGCAGGTGCAAAAGGCTTAGTTTCGGTTGCGGCCAATGCATGGCCTTTGCAAACACACGAATTTGTAAAGCGCAGCCTAAGCGGTCAACACCCCAATTTATTTGCTCAGTGGACTCGCGCTATTAATAGCCTATTTGCTGTAGCAAACCCTATTCCCGTTAAAGTGCTAATGCACCAGCAAGGGCGTTTAAATAGCCCACTGTTGCGTCCACCTTTAACGCATCTTGAGTTAACGCAAACCGATTGCATTACCACTGCAAACGACACCATTTTATCTTGGCATTAAACACAGGTTTTTATAATGAGCTGGTTAGAACTACTAAATAATTTAGAATCGGGCGCAGTACGCGCAGCATCACAAAACGAAAGCGGCCAATGGGAAGCTAACGTAGAAGTAAAGCAAGGCATTTTAGAAGCCTTTAAAAATGGCACTAACACCGAGTTTGCAGGCGGGTTTGTAGATAAACACAACCTTGCACCACAAGAATTTAGCACTGAAGATGGCGTGCGTATGGTACCAGGTGGTACCAGTGTTCGCCGCGGTGCCTACGTAGCTAAAGGCACTATTATTATGCCACCAGCGTACGTAAATATTGGCGCATACATCGACGAAGGGACTATGGTTGATAGCCACGCATTAGTGGGTTCGTGTGCACAAGTTGGTAAAAATGTACATTTAAGTGCAGCTGTTCAACTTGGTGGTGTACTTGAGCCAATTGGGGCAAGCCCAGTCGTGGTTGAAGACGATGCGTTTATTGGCGCAGGTTGCGTGATTGTTGAAGGCGTAGTTGTTAAAAAAGGTGCAGTACTGGCACCAGGCGTACGTTTATCTGCAACCATTCCGGTATACGACTGCGTTAACGAGCGTCAGCTAGATAAAGGCGAACCAATCCCAGAGTACGCTATTGTAATACCAGGCTCTCGCCCTGCGTCTAACGAATGGGCTCGTGAGCAAGGCCTAAGCATGTCGTGTGCACTCATTGTTAAATACCGCGACGAGCAAAGCGATGCATCGTTATTGCTAGAAGAGGTTTTACGATAATGAGCTTTTTGAGCACGCCTATCAAGGCCGCCGTAAATACACTTACTCAGCAACTTGATACACCTTTTTTTGTTTACGACTTAGACAAACTAAACGCACACCTTACCCGTTTAGTTGCGCAAACCGATGTAAAGCTTTGGTATGCGGTAAAAGCCAATCCGCTTTCTAAGGTTATTCAATGCCTAGACAGCGCCGGATTTAACTTTGACGTAGCAAGTAAAGGTGAGCTTGAACAAGTCCTTGCACAAGGTATTAGTTCACAGCGCGTGCTCAACACAGGGCCTGCAAAGAGCCCTAAACAAATTAAACACTTTATTGAGCGCGGCGTGCGTATTTTTGTTGCCGAAAGCCTCAATCAAGTACGTTGGTTAAACCAGCAAGCGCAGCTGCAAAATACGCAGCTGCAAGTATTACTGCGTGTGCAATTACGCTGGCCAGAAGGTGAAAAAAACCCATTAGGGGGTGACAGCCTTACACCGTTTGGGCTTGGTTGCGATGAATGGCAAGCGCTCAATACTGGCGATTACCCAGCACTTAATTTTGATGGCCTACATATTTTTCAGTGGGGCAACATGCTTAGCACGCAAAAGCTAAGCGAGCTGTGGTCGCAAATGATTGCACCGCTTACCACCTTGGCTAATAACTTAAATATAAACCTGAAAATTTTAGACTTAGGCGGCGGTTTAGGTATTCCTTACACACCAAACGATGCAACACTTGAGTGGGATGGATTAATCACCGCGCTGGCAAAAATTAAAAAAGATGCGGGTGTAGACGAGCTTTGGATGGAGCTTGGCCGTTACGCTGTAGGCGAATGCGGTCATTACGCTAACCCCGTCGTTGAGTGCAAACAAAACTACGGCCAACAGCAAGTTATTTTAACCGGTGGTATTAACCACTTATTGCGCCCTGCTGTTACAAGCCAAGATTTTCCTGCGGCGTTACTGCGCGAATCAACAGCGCCAGAACAAGCAATGAGCTTATATGGCCCATTATGTACTGCCCTTGATTGCTTAGGCGAGCATACCCTACCAAGCGATTTAAACGAGCAAGACTGGCTGGTGTTTAGCCAATGTGGTGCCTATGGTTTTACCGAAAGCATGCCCTATTTTTTATGCCATGAACTAGCTGCAGAATACGTGTTACAAAATGGCGAGCTCACGTGTGTGCGCCAAGCAGAAGATGCCAGTCACTACTTAAGGTAATAAACATGAGCATAACAACACCCATTAGCCAAGAAAACATTGTAGTAGGGGAAGTAGCAAACGGCTTACCCCTAACTATTCCGGTGTATCGCTTAAAAGGCGATGGCAGCGGGCCAAGCGTGTATATTCAAGCCAATATGCATGGCGCCGAGGTACAAGGTAACGCGGTTATTTTTCAGCTGCTAGAGCAGTTAAAACAGCTCAATTTAAAAGGCGACATTACCTTAGTACCTTATGCTAACCCTATAGGTTGTAATCAAAAGTCAGGGGAATTTACCCTTGGCCGATTCGACCCTATTACTGGCACTAACTGGAACCGTATGTATCACTACAATAGTGATTTAGTTACCCAGTTTGCACACGAGCATAGCCAGTACGACGATGCAGCTTTAAAAAGTAATTTTAAAAAAGCCCTGCTTGATGAAATAGATGCCAAACTTAACGGCCCAGCTTATTTACTCAATACCGGTAAACGCATTGCGCTTAACCTACAAAAGCTGGCGCATCAAGCCGATATCGTGCTCGACTTACATACGGGCCCTATTTCAAGTAAGCATCTTTACTGTCCAACGTATGCCAGCGACAGCGCACGTTATTTTAATATTGAACACGTACTGCTTATTCCAAGCGACTTTGATGGCGCAATGGATGAAGCTAGCTTTTGCCCATGGTGGCATCTAAGTGATGCACTTAGTGCGCAAGGCAGGGACTTTAATGTACAGGTTGAGGCCTTTACAGTAGAGCTAGGCAGCCAAGAAAAAATAGATTTAGCAGCCGCCTTTGACGATGCAAACAGCATTTTAAGCTATTTGAACCATAAAAATGTATTGGTAGATGCAGCGTATCAACCTAAGCAGATGACTCGTTATGCGTGCCATTTAGATGACTACTTTGCTTATTATGCGCCGATTGGCGGCATGGTTGAATATGTTGCCCCGTTAGGCGCACACATAAAGGCAGGTGAGCCAATAGCCCATATATTACGCATGGAGCGCTATTTAACTGAGCAACCCCTACAAACATTAAGCCTTGATTGCGATGCAATTGCTATTTTGCATTTTGCCTCAGCAAGCGTAAACCAAGGCACTGAACTTTATAAGTTTTTTACTAACGTATTTGAGTTATAACGCACCGCGCTATAACTCCCCCTTCTCATTGCGTGAGAGTAAGTTAACTAACTTACAATATAAGCGGCTATATGCCGCTTTTTTTGATCTGTGATAACGGTGTAAACGTAAGGTAATCAAATAAGTGTAAATTCAGTGAAAGTTCACCGTTACAAATGTAAAAACACGTTATAATTTATAAATCTACCTTACTCTCAAAGGAATAAACAATGAGCTGGCGTTATTGGATTGCAGTTACGGCTTTACTAAGCACACCCTCTTTTGCCCAACAAGAGGTTAAAAAAAATGAACAAGACAACGACATAGAGCTAGTTAAGCAATGTATTTTAAATGAAGTAATTGGTGGCGATGGTAAGCAAACCTTAGACGAGCTGCGCACAAAGTGCTCCGCCCTTGAAGAAAACAAACAACTTACCGCACTTGATAAACGCAAGGCTCGCGAAGAGGTAAGCAAAAAAAATCGTAACGTAATTACGCCGCATAAACGTAACTACATTTTACCTTTATCGTATGTCTCGCACCCTAACGATCGCCCGTTTGATGGCTTTGACGAGCTAACAGATGAAGAAAATGGCGAACCCCTTGATAACCTAGAGGCTAAATATCAGCTTTCTATTAAAGTGCCACTGTACGATGATTTTGCAGATGACGACCAAGCCATATTTTTTGGCTTTACCTTGCAGTCGTATTGGCAAATTTATAACTCAGAGATTTCTTCTCCGTTTCGTGAAACCAACTACGAACCAGAAATATTTTGGGTAAACTACCTAGACCAAGAAAACGTACTTTGGGGCGACGAAATGGCCATAGCGCTGGGTATTTCGCACCAATCTAATGGCCGCAGCCAGCCAAACTCTCGTTCATGGAACCGAATTTACGCCGATTTTATATGGGAAAAGAGCGGTTTTGTATTTAGCTTTAAACCTTGGTATCGCATTGCCGAGGATGAAAAAGACAATATATTAGAAGCCGATGGCGACGACAATCCAGATATTTACAAATACATGGGTTACTTTGAATTTGGCGGGGCGTATCGTTATCACGATCACGAGTTTAGCTTTATGACTCGTAATAATTTAAATTCAGATAACCGTGGTGCACTTCAACTAGATTGGTCATTCCCGCTTTGGGGTCGTTTGCGTGGCTACGCGCAGTACTTTAACGGTTACGGTGAGAGCCTAATTGATTATAACGCCGATGTAGAGCGTATTGGTGTAGGTATATTACTTACCGATTTACTATAATTTATTAATACACCATAAAAAAAGCCAAGCCCTTTTATAAAGTGCTTGGCTTTTTTATTAAAGCGTTACTCGTTATTTTTTAACGGCAAACACCCCTTCAAACTCTGCAACAACATCGCTGCCATCAAATATAGTAACAGGTACTACGTAGCTTGCTTTGCCTGTTGTTTCCAGCTCACTGAGCTTACCTTTACAGGTTTGCACATCAACACAACCGCGTGGGTCGGTATTAAGTGGTTTTAAGTATTTTATAGTGGCATCGGCTAATACAATATTGCCCTCAAGCCCTGCCTCTTTAAGCGCTAAGTACGTTGCGCCCCAACCTGTTAAGGTTGCTAAGCTGTATATAGAGCCTGCAAACATGGTGTTGTGTAGGTTTAAGTTAGCGTCTAAATCAGCACGCGTTGTAAACTGCCAATCAGTGTAGCTTTCTACTTTTATACCCATTGCATCACTAATTGGGATTGATTCACGCCAAATATTTTGCAGTACTTGCGTCCAATCAGGGTGGCGAAACCAACCCGGCTCACTAGGCTTTTGCTTAATCATTTTGAAATGTTGTACATCGCCATACGCTAAGTGGGCTTTTTCTTTTAGCTCGTAGCCGTGGCGCTTATAAAACTCAAGCGCACGCTCGCGAGCAAATAACACTAATTCGCCTGCGTTTTGCGTCCATGCTATTTTTTCAAGCTCGTGTAATAAACGGCTACCAATATGCTGGTTACGGTTGCCTTCGGCTACGGCCATGTAACGTACTTGCGCTTGTTCATGGTTGTTAAAGTGTAAACGGGCCACACCAAGCACATCACCGTTGTTATTTTTAATAAAGCGATGCTCTGAGTCTTGTTCCATATCATCTTGTTCAGAGCCACGAGGCTCATTCCAAGGCGCACGTAGTACTTCCCAACGTAATTGATAGTACGCTTGCCAGTCTTCGCTGCTCTGCGGTGTCGTTACTTGAAACATATATACTCCTGTTGTTTTGCCGTAAATAAAAAATAAAGGCTACGGCATGTAATCCAACTGAATAACTCTTTAACCTGCACATTGGTTTTTACATTAGAAAATTAAAGATTAAGTTGGTTGGAATTATTATGGCAAATACCATACTCCATCTTTTAAACACTGCCAATACGACTTTGGTAAGCAAGCGAAAAAATAACTGTTTTACCCATAGCATCAGCTAGTTTATGCTGGGCCTTTAGAGATTGAACATGCACTGAGCGAAGAGTTCTGCCTAGAGGAAATTAACTCTTTGTTGCCTACATGGGTGTAAGCCAGTAGAGTAACGCAGGAGCAGTTACCGAGCCCACTAGGTTACAAATCTCGCGCCGCGATTAAATCGCCCCTAGATTGAACAAACTTTAATCCTGAAAGGTCAACAGGCCCTTAATGTTATGAGCGATTTTATAAACCCTTTAACGGGTGTAGTGAGTAGCCACTTTATTAGTCACAGCCAAGAAATTGGGCAACTAGTTTACTGGCATAAATATGCAGGCGATCACATACAGGTTCGCCAATTCGGGCAGCTTCGCTGGCTGCTGATTAACGATACGTTGCAATCGGTGATAGAGCTTAACAATCCACAGCGCTTACTATTTCCACATTTAACCTATTTAGCTAAGCAGTGGCAAACCTTAGCACCGCCAAATCATGTGTTAGAACTTGGTCTTGGCGGTGGCGCTATACGTAATTACTTACAATACACTTACCCGCAGGCACACGTAACATCAGTTGAAAAAAATGCAGATATAATTGCCTGCTATACAGATTTTTTCGCTCTTAAAAACCAAAGTGACGTGCAGTGTGATGACGCGCAAAATGTACTTAGCAAGGCACATAGCCATGACTGGATTATTCTTGATTTATTTAGCCAGATAGATGCACCACGATTTTTGTTTGAACGCGCTTTTTATCAAAAAATATACGATGCGCTAAACGCAGGTGGCACGTTATTTATTAACTTTTTATCGCAACATGAGTCGCAGTTAATTCAGTTACAGCAATTACTATTTAATGTGTTTGGCGTAAAAGTAAGCCCGCATAAAATTGCGGGCTTTGTGAATCATATTATTATTGTTACTAAAGCTGGTAATTAAACCGATAAGTTAAACGTAACAGGCCCATCGTTACACAAGCTCACTTGCATATCGGCGCCAAACTCTCCCGTTGCCACACTAATACCTTGCGCTTTAGCTTGAGTTACAAAATACTCGTAAAGCGCGTTAGCTTGGCTAGGTGTGGCTGCCGATGAAAAGCTTGGGCGCATGCCTTTTTTAGTATCAGCCGCTAATGTAAATTGCGACACCACGAGTAACTCACCGCCTATATCTTTTAGGCTTAAGTTCATTTTGTCGTTTTCATCGGTAAATATTCGGTAATTACTTACCTTATGCAATAGTTTGTCGGCGGTTTGCTCATCATCTGGTTTTTCAACACCGAGTAACAATAATATACCTTGGCCAATTTCACCTATAACTTGGTTATCAACTTCTACTTTGGCACTTTTTACACGTTGTATTAAGCCCTGCATTTAACTGCGTTCCTCTGTTTTTAGTTCTTCATCAATGTCTATTTCTGGTGTTTGTGGTACATGATTAGGGCTTATACAGGCGGTAAATTCGGCCCCTAATAGCACCACCACCCACGACAAATACACCCACACAAATAAAATAGGAATAGTCGCAACAGCGCCATAAATTACTTCGTACGATGGAAAGTGGCTAATATAAAGCGCAAAGCCTTTTTTAGTCAGCTCAAATAATACTGCCGCAAAAAGAGCCCCCGGTAGCGCAGCCCGAATAGATACAGGCGTGTTAGGCACTAAAGTGTATAACATTAAAAAGCCAATCATCGAAAAGCCATAAGGCACCAGCTTTAACAAAAAGCCACTAAACCCAGGAATGCCCTGATCGGCAAACGACACTAACGAAACAATATACGATGTAACACCAATACTTGCGCCTAGCAGTACGGGGCCTAAGCTCAATACCATCCAATAAACCGCAAAAGAGATCATCATGGGGCGTTTTTTCTTAATACGCCAAATGCGATTAAGCGTGGCATCAACATTACGTATAAGCAGCAATGCAATCGCCGCTAAAAAGCCAATACCCACGGCGGTCATTTGGTTCGCATTGCCAGCAAAGGAGCTTATATGCTCTTTAATAACATCAGATGAGGTAGGTACAAAGTTAGTAAACAAAAAGCTTTCTATGGCTATGCGGGTCGACTCAAACCCCGGGAAGGCCGAAAATATTGCCACGCCTACCGCTATCAAAGGCACTAAAGAAAGCAAAGTAACATAGGCAAGGTAGCCTGCATTCACTGTAATTTGATCGTCTATACAGCGGTTAACGTACTGCATCCACCAGCTTGGCTGTTGCCTTAAAAAGGAGATAGCTTGCTGTTTATAAAGGGAGAGCTTATCATTCATACAATTGACTTGTGCTAATCGAATTTTGATTATGATAGCAATCAGCACCATAATTTACAGCACTTACTGGTAAATAGGGATCCAAATGAAAAAACAAACATTACTTAGCGCCTCGGTACTGGCCATTACGCTTACTTTATCGGGCTGTCAGTCGGCCTATTATTCTGCAATGGAAAAAGTAGGTGTACATAAGCGCGACATTCTTATTGACCGCGTAGAAGAAACCAAAGATTCACAAGAAGAGTCGCAAGAAGAATTTCAATCAGCACTTGAGCGCCTAACAACTTTAATTAATTTTGATGGCGGCGAGTTACAAGATGCCTACAATCAACTTAACGATGATTATGAGTCGAGCTTAGCAGCCGCTAATGAAGTGTCGAGCAATATTAATAAAGTTGAAGATGTAGCAGAAGCTTTATTTGACGAATGGAGCGATGAGCTTGAGCAATACAAAAGCGCGTCGCTTAAACGCGAAAGCAGTAAAAAGCTAGCGGCTACACAACGCCAATTTAGCCAGTTACTTCGCTCTATGCGCAGTGCAGAAAGCAAAATGGAACCAGTGCTATCGTCGTTACAAGATAACGTACTGTACTTAAAGCATAACTTAAACGCACAAGCGGTTGCCGCTATTAAAGGCGAATTCACTAATTTAAAGCGTGATATTCAAGTGCTGATGAACGACATGAATAAATCAATTGCCGATTCAAACAAGTTTATAGAGCAAATGAATAGCGCTGGCTAATCAATTAAAATCTGCCTAACAAAGCCTGCTTATTGCAGGCTTTTTTGTTGTTACGTTTTGTTACCTTTGAACTATTTGTTAATCTTTTGATGTTGTTATACTTTTATAAAAATAATAATAGATAGCAACAATGAAACTAAAAACCACCAGCCTTGTATTTATTTGTGGATTGCTTAGCGCTTGCGAAACCGCTAATCGCATTGAGGTGATTGCAGGGGAAAGCACGCTTACCCCGCAACATCAAACAGGCGAGCGAAAAGGACGCTTTTATAACCTCTACCCTGGCAAAAAAACCTACCCCACCACCTGCGAAACCGGCTGCTACCCGCCAAGCCCTAAATTACAATGCAAACAAGACGCTGAAGATTGCCAATTTATTGCTGAGCAAAAGCCAATTAATTTAAATACGGGCTTTACCGTGCGCTGGTTAGGGCACGCTGGGTTTATGATCCGCACACCTAACGGACAACACGTGCTATTTGACCCTGTAAAAGAGCAGTTCGACTCACCTGTTGATTTAGCCTTTAGGTTAGCATCAGGGTTTTACAGGCAACCCGGCGATTGGCTTACACAAAACGAGCTTAAAAACCTAAGTGCAGTGATGTACTCGCATATTCATTACGATCACTTTAATAAAGCCGATATAGAAGAGCTTGGTAATCAACCTCGCTACTTAACGCCATTAGGTATGGCCGACAACTTCCCTACTGGTGGCTATAACATTAGCGAAATGGCCTGGTATGCAAAAACACAGCTTGATGATTTAACGATTCATGCCCTACCAGCGCACCACTTTAGTAGCCGTGTATTGGTGCCCTTTATTTACGAAGATAACGATAAAGACCTATGGAATGGCTGGTTGCTTGAGCAAAACGGCAGTACCGTGTTTTTTGCAGGCGATACCGGCTACTCAAAACACTTTAAAGACATTCAGCAAAAGTATGGCGATATAGACATATGCCTACTGCCCATAGCCTCGTATTACAGTGAAGACAGCCCTACTTGGTATCGTTATGTACACACCACACCAGAGGATGCTGTAAATGCAGCTAGTGACCTTAACTGTAAAGTAATGATACCGTGGGGCTATGGTAACTCAAGCTGGAAAATGGGCGACCGGACAAGTCATTCAGCACTGCTAAGGTTACTACATATGCACAATAAAATGGCTTCAACCACACCTTTATATATTTTAAACGAAGGCGAAAGTATTTCACTGTAACTCATTGCTGAACTGTTTTAGGATGATTGTAATATCTAAATACATATTAACATTGAGAAATTAATGAAAAAACACGCATTAGCTTTAAGCTGTTTATTAAGCGCCCCAGTAATGGCCATTGATGTAGCGCACACATCGACCCCTATTACTATTGATGGCGTATCTGAAAGCGCATGGGATAAAGCAACGTGGCATGATATGCCGCATTTAATGGATGGCACCTTGCCCTCATCAGATGCCGACTTTAAAGGCCGCTACCGCCTGCTGTGGGATAAAAACTACCTGTATTTACAAGCTGATATAACTGACGATGTACTTATTGATACGCACCCAGACCCGACCGTAAAATATTGGGATGACGATGCGCTGGAAATTTTTATCGATAGCGACGCCTCAGGTGGTATTCACCAGTTTAACCATACCGCGTTGGCATATCATATTGGCCTTGATAACCAAGCCGCCGATTACGGCCCCGATAAAAAAGCCCATTTATACACCGACCACTTAACAAGTAACTGGAAGCGTAATACCCAAGCCCCTTATAACATCACCTGGGAAGTTGCTATAAAGCTCTACCCTAACGATTACCAAGAAGGCGCTGTAAACACGCCCATTACGCTTAATGAAAAACAAGTCATTGGCTTTATGCTCGCGTATTGCGATAACGATGGCAGCGAAGTACGCGAGCACTTTATGGGCTCTCACGAAGTACAACCAGTCAATGGCGACAGAAACCGTGGTTTTATAGACGCAGATGTCTTTGGCAAAATTACCCTGCTGCCAAAAAGTAACCACTAATAAATAGTTGAGAAGTAGGTTGGGTTGAGCGTAGCGAAACCCAACGAAAAAATACCCTACCAACAATGACAGATGCTTTGCGTTATCGATTGATTAAGCTTTGACTCTTTTACTTCTCTTTGTGCAAATATTTTTTAAGTGAATTATTCACAAAGAGGATAAGAGGCGCTGCGCTTTTAGAGATAAATACATTGCTGCAGTTTCACTATAGAACGAACTATAAACACAGACGTATTTGGAAAAGCCGCTCTACTGCCAAAAAGTAACCACTAATAAATAGTTGAGATGTAGGTTGGGTTGAGCGTAGCGAAACCCAACGAAAAAATACCCTACCAACAATGACAGATGCTTTGCATTATCGATTGTTTAAGCTTTAACTCTTTTGCTTCTCATTCCCTCCTCCTTGTGCAAATATTTTTTAAGTGAATTATTCACAAAGAGGATAAGAGGCGCTGCGCTTTTAAAGATAAATACATTGTGGCAGTTGTTTCACCATAGAACGAACTATAAACACTGACGTATTTGGAAAAGCCACTCTACTGCCAAAAAGTAAGTACTAATAAATAGTTGAGAAGTAGGTTGGGTTGAGCGTAGCGAAACCCAACGAAAAAATACCCAACCAACAATGACAGATGCTTTGCGTTATCGATTGATTAAGCTTTGACTCTTTTACTTCTCATTCCCTTCTCATTCCCTTCTCATTCCCTTCTCCTTGTGCAAATATTTTTTAAGTAAATTATTCACAAAGAGAATAAGAGGCGCTGCGCTTTTAGAGATAAATACATTGTGGCAGTTTCACTATAGAACGAACTATAAACACTGAGGTATTTGGAAAAACCACTCAACCGCCAAAAAGTAACTACTAATAAATAGTTGAGAAGTAGGTTGGGTTGAGCGTAGCGAAACCCAACGAAAAAATACCCTACCAACAATTATGATGCTTTGCGTTATCGATTGTTTAAGATCTGACTCTTTTACTTCTCATTCCCTTCTCCTTGTGCAAATATTTTTTAAGTGAATTATTCACAAAGAGAATAAGAGGCGCTGCGCTTTTAGCGGTATGATCACAGTTCGTACAACTTACAACTCTTGTTTTAACCCACAAAAAAGCCGCTGTATTTTGCAATACAGCGGCTTTTAAACCATTACTCTAAATTAATAGATTATGATTTTGGAGCACGACCCGCACGCTTACGCTCACTTTCAGTTAAGTGACGCTTACGAATACGAATGTTCTCAGGTGTTACTTCTACTAACTCGTCATCATCGATGAACTCAAGCGCTTGCTCTAGTGTGTAGTTCAATGGTGGCGTCAATGTTTGTGCTTCATCTGTACCAGATGCACGAACGTTAGTAAGTTGCTTACCTTTAAGGGCGTTAACTGTAAGGTCATTATCACGGCTATGAATACCGATAACCATACCTTCGTAAACTTCAACACCGTGACCGATGAATAATTTACCACGCTCTTGTAAGTTAAATAATGCGTTAGTAAGTGCTTTACCTGTAGCATTTGCAATCATTACACCGTTCTTACGAACACCTAGCTCGCCACCTTTGTGCGGACCGTAGTGATCGAATGTATGGTAAAGTAAACCAGAACCTGAAGTTAACGTCATGAACTCAGTTTGGAAACCGATTAAGCCACGGCTTGGGATCATAAAGTCTAAACGCATACGGCCCTTACCATCTGGTGCCATATCAGTAAGCTCACCTTTACGAAGACCAATTTGCTCCATGATAGAACCTTGGTGCTCTTCTTCACAGTCAATTGTTAGTGTTTCATACGGTTCTTCTAATACGCCATCAACAGTACGTAAGATTACTTCTGGACGAGATACAGCTAGCTCGTAACCTTCACGACGCATGTTTTCGATTAAGATACCAAGGTGTAATTCACCACGGCCCGATACGCGGAAGCTATCTGGGTTGTCAGTATCTGCAACACGAAGTGCAACGTTATGTACTAATTCTTTGTCTAAACGCTCACGAATATTACGTGATGTTACAAACTTACCTTCTTTACCACAGAACGGAGAGTTATTTACAGAGAACGTCATCGTTACTGTTGGCTCATCAACACTTAGTGGTGGTAATGCTTCAACGTTGTTAGGACAACAAACAGTATCTGAAATCTTAAGCTCGCCAAGACCTGTTACCGTCACAATGTTACCAGCGTAAGCTTTATCTGTTTCGATACGCTCAAGACCTAGGTAGCTTTGTACTGAACCGATTTTGCCGTTACGCGTAGAGCCATCAGCACTAACAATCGTTACTTGCTGGTTAGGCACAACAGAACCACGTTTGATACGGCCAATACCGATTACACCTTTATAAGAGTTGTAATCAAGCTGAGAAATCTGCATTTGGAAGTCACCTTCAGGATCTGCATCCGGTGGTGATACTTCGTCAACGATCATTTGGAACATAGGTTCCATGTTGTCAGACGGCTCGTCTAAATCTAGTGTAGCCCAACCGTTGATTGCTGAAGCGTAGATTACTTTAAAGTCTAGCTGTTCGTCAGTTGCACCAAGGTTGTCGAATAAATCAAAGATTTGATCCATAACCCAATCAGGACGTGCACCTGGCTTGTCGATTTTGTTGATAACAACAATTGGCTTTAAGCCTTGCGCGAATGCTTTTTGCGTTACGAAACGCGTTTGCGGCATTGGACCTTCTTGAGCATCAACAAGTAATAATACTGAGTCAGCCATCGAAAGTACGCGTTCAACTTCACCACCAAAATCGGCGTGTCCCGGGGTATCTACGATATTGATATGGTAGTCTTTCCAAGAAATGGCTGTGTTTTTAGCCAAAATGGTAATACCACGTTCTTTCTCAATGTCGTTTGAGTCCATCACACGCTCTTCGTTACCGCCGCGTGTTTCTAATGTACCTGATTGCTCAAGTAGTTTGTCAACCAATGTCGTTTTACCGTGGTCAACGTGCGCGATAATCGCTATATTTCTTAACTGTTCGATGCTCATATTTTTACTCAGAGAAGTTTATTCTCATTGATCCTGCAAGATCTACGCACTCATCTGCGTTTTCACCAGATGTCCCAGCATAGGATTTAAAAGGGCGCATATTATCCCTCATTAATGACATGGATGAAAGTTTATCCAATACAATTTTAAAAACTTTCTTAATACTTTTACTAAGTATCTGTTTTTTATATGACAATTATATGAAATAAATTTCGACAAATTACATAAATTGTCGTTTTTTAGCTAATTTGTTGATTGCTTTGGCACTATTTACTATTTAAGTTAAGCTGATTTAGGTGATTAAAATACGTGCAGAATCGAGCGTGAAATTTTTGCACCAATGTGGATATTTTACGCACCACAAAAGTGCAAAGCCCGTGACCACTTTTGTGCAACCATAATTTTTAACTTAATAAACAGCAAGTTAAAATAATGGCATAAAATCGGCTTACTAAAAAACCAAAGCATTTAATGCAGCAATAATAAAACCCAACAGTTGGAGGACACATGTCACAATCGGTTTTAGATTTTATTAAAGAAAATGACGTTAAGTTCATTGATTTACGCTTTACTGATACTAGAGGTAAAGAACAACATGTTTCTATTCCTCATCACCAAGTAGATGAAGATTTTTTTGAAGACGGCAAAATGTTCGACGGCTCTTCAATTGCAGGTTGGAAAGGCATTAACGAATCAGACATGGTACTTATGCCAGTAGCTGATTCAGTAAAATTAGACCCATTCACAGAAGAAGCTACGCTAATCGTACGTTGTGATGTTGTAGAGCCATCTACACTACAAGGTTACGAGCGTGACCCTCGTTCAGTTGCTAAACGCGCTGAAGAGTACATGAAATCTACCGGTATCGCAGATACAGTTTTATTTGGCCCTGAGCCAGAATTCTTCCTATTTGATGATGTTAAATACAAGTCAGATATGTCAGGTTCTATGTACAAAATTGATGCTGTTGAAGCAGCATGGAACTCAGATAAAGACTACGAAGGCGGTAACACAGGTCATCGCCCAGGTGTTAAAGGTGGTTACTTCCCATGTTCACCAGTTGACTCTTCACAAGATTGGCGTTCAGCTACTTGTTTAGTACTTGAAGAACTAGGCCAAGTAGTAGAAGCGCATCACCACGAAGTTGCAACAGCGGGTCAAAACGAAATCGCAACTCGCTTTAATACAATGGTATTAAAAGCGGATGAAATCCAAGAGATGAAATATGTTATTCATAACATGGCTCACCTTTACGGAAAAACGGCCACATTTATGCCTAAGCCTGTTGTAGGCGATAACGGTTCTGGTATGCACTGTCACCAATCTTTAGCAAAAGACGGTGTTAACCTTTTTGCTGGTGATAAGTACGGTGGTCTTTCTGAAGATGCACTTTACTACATTGGCGGTATTATTAAGCACGCTAAAGCAATCAATGCGTTTGCAAATGCCTCAACTAACTCGTACAAACGTTTAGTACCAGGTTTTGAAGCACCGGTAATGCTTGCATACTCTGCACGTAACCGTTCTGCATCAATCCGTATTCCAGTTGTACCATCTGAAAAAGGTCGTCGTATCGAAGTACGCTTCCCAGATCCAACTGCTAACCCATACCTTGCTTTCTCTGCAATGCTTATGGCTGGCCTTGACGGTATCAAAAACAAGATCCACCCTGGCGATGCTATGGATAAGGATTTATACGACCTACCAGCAGAAGAAGCAGCAGAAATTCCACAAGTTGCATCTTCACTAGATGAAGCGCTAGAAGCACTTAGTGCTGACCGTGAATTCTTAACGCAAGGTGGCGTATTCACTGATGATTTAATCGATGCATACATTGCACTTAAATCTCAAGAAGTTGAAAAACTTAACATGACAACTCACCCAGTTGAGTTTGAAATGTACTACAGCGTTTAATACGCCGTAGACAAAATTATCGATAAGATAATAAATGTGTGTTCTCAAGCCCGCTTAGCGGGCTTTTTTTTATGGTAAATTAGGGTTATCTCCACTAAAGTTATGTAATTACAAAATATGCAGGGTAGCAATGTGAATTACAGGATATTATTACTATTTTTTGCTTTAGGATTAAGCATTTATAGTTATGCAGGCAATAAGAAAATTTATGCTTGGAAAGATAAAAATGGTGTTTTAGTGTTCTCAGATACACCACGTAGTGGCGCGCACGAAATAAAACTAAGCAGCCAAGATCTTACCCTGTCTGAGACCGATAAACACCCCCCTGGTTCACCACAACCAACACACCCTAACCGTTTTCAAATTATGATATCGTCGCCTACACATAACCAAACCGTACGCGAAAACACCGGCTCGGTGTACGTAACAAGCCGCATAACACCGCGTTTTGAAGCTGGCTTTACCATACAGCTATTTTTAAACGGTAACGCTTATGGGCCCGCAAGCGATTTATCAACGTTTGCTATACGGGATGTAGAAAACGGAGCTCATACTTTGTATCTCAAACTTTATAATAAACAAAATCAAGCCATTGCTATCAGTCAGCCCAGTACCTTTGTGATGCAAAGAAAGGCTGTAAACTAAGTACAATGTCTCATGAAGCAAAATTAGCGCAGCAGTATTTACTGATTAAAACTTGCTTGCAAATATTAACGCACTAAAGTGGTGCAAAGATGTCAAACGAACAAAATTTTAGCCCTGAACTTCTCAATGCCATTTGGCAAAATCAAACTACATCGGTCATGTTACTTGATAAAAGTTTTACCCTTGTTTATGCCAACACCAGCACCAGCGAACTACTCGGCTTGGGTAAAAAGCGCATTATTGGGCAAACCTTTAACAGCTTATTTAATTACCATTCTGTGGATTTAGAGCGCATAGCCCAGTACTCACTTGTGGATGGTGTAGATTGCAGCCAGCACAGAGCTGACGTGGTCTTTATAGATTCTCGCCATGCAAAAATAGCCATTACATCGCGCCAAGTTAAGTTTAAAAACGAACGCTATATTTTACTTGAGTGTCGTAAAACCGATGAAGAAATAAAACACGACAAAGCCTCTAACCAAATGCATCAATATCAAGCTGCACGAAATTTAATTAGAGGGCTTGCTCACGAAATTAAAAATCCTTTAGGGGGAATACGCGGAGCGGCGCAGTTATTGCAGTATGAGGTAGATCAACAAGAAAGGGACGAATGCGCTGAGCTTATAATTGAGCAAGCCGACCGATTACGCGAATTAGTTGATAGGCTACTTGGGCCAAATCAGCTTCCGCAAAAGTCGTATGGCAATATTCACCAAACACTTGAGTCGGTTGTTAAATTAAGCACATTAGATAATTGTAAAAATATTAGTCTAGTTAAAGATTACGACCCAAGTATCCCTGATGTGTTTATTGACCAAGGCAAAGTTCAGCAAGTTGTACTTAATATTGTACGCAATGCTCAACAGGCGTTAGTTGATGGCGGTGAAATAAAAATAAAAACCCGCATTAATCATCAGTATCGCCGCCCCGGAAAAGCCCCTAAAAAAGCCTTGTTGATCCAGGTTTCTGATAATGGACCAGGCATAGACCCAAGCGTTCGCGAAACATTGTTTTACCCGATGATCACCAACAAGGAAGGTGGCTCAGGGCTAGGGCTTTCAATCGCACAAACGCTCATAGATCAGCACGACGGTTATATAGACTGCGATAGCTGGCCTGGCCATACTGAATTTAATATCTATCTGCCTTTTGCAGATTAATGTTTTGGAGTTGGCATGAAAACAGTTTGGCTTGTAGATGATGACGCATCAATTCGCTTTGTATTAGAAAAAGCGCTGACACGCGCAGGGTTTGAAGCAGAAAGCTTTGCAAATGCGCAAGACGTGTTAAGCGCGCTAAAATTTAGCCAGCCAACCGTGTTGGTATCTGACGTACGGATGCCAGGCATGGACGGCATGGCATTGCTTGAACTCATAGCAGAGCAAAACCCAGGGCTGCCGGTTATTATAATGACCGCCCACTCAGATTTAGACTCAGCAGTTAACGCATTTCAAAAAGGCGCGTTTGAGTACTTAGCCAAGCCATTTGATTTAAACGAAGCCGTGGCATTAATCGAAAGTGCCTGTAGAGCAAATTCAACTAAAAAGACTAAGCGTAAACAAGTTCCACCTAAAAGCGCGCACATTATTGGCGAAGCCCCTGCGATGCAGGAAGTGTTTAGAGCGATAGGTAAACTGTCGGCTTCAAGTATGAGCGTACTAATTAATGGTGAGTCTGGCACAGGTAAAGAGCTTGTTGCCAGCGCTTTGCATAACCACAGCCCACGTAAAGAAAACCAGTTTATTGCATTAAACATGGCCGCTATTCCAAAAGAGCTTGTGGAGTCTGAGCTATTTGGCCACGAAAAAGGCGCATTTACTGGTGCCGATAGCGTTCGTAAAGGCCGCTTTGAACAAGCCAATGGCGGCACACTGTTTTTAGATGAAATTGGCGATATGCCACTGGATGTGCAAACACGTTTATTACGTGTACTCGCCGATGGTGAGTTTTACCGTGTGGGCGGGCACCAGAGTATTAAAGTAGATGTACGCATTATCGCTGCAACGCATCAAAATTTAGAAGATTTAGTAAAACAGGGTAAATTTAGGGACGATTTATTTCATCGTTTAAACGTTGTGCGCCTTCGTTTACCGGCTCTTAGAGAAAGAACTGAAGACATTGAACGCCTAGCGCAGCACTTTTTACACAAAAGCGCAAAAGATCTGCAAGTAGAAAGTAAAGTGCTAAGCCCAAAAGCCACAGAGCAGCTTAGGCTATTTAGCTGGCCTGGTAATGTGCGCCAGCTTGAAAACACCTGTCGCTGGTTAACCGTTATGGCCCCTGGTGAATTAGTAAGTGAGCAAGACCTACCACCAGAGATCATTGATGCAGCACCTGTTCAACAAGAAGGTGATTGGCTTGATGCGTTTCAGCAATGGCTCAATCAAGAGCTTAAGCAAGGTAAAGAAAACATTTGGCCTGATATTCAAGCTCAGCTTGAAACTCGCCTTATAAAAACAGCACTGGCTAATTGCTCTGGCCATAAACAAGATGCAGCCATAAAAATTGGCTGGGGGCGCAACACGTTGACCCGCAAATTAAAAGAGCGCAATATTAGCTAGTTTCTAACCGTTACTCGTTGGCCCTAGGATGAAATTAATAGAACACATTCCATTATTTAAACAAATGGAAATAGTGAATAGATTGCACTTTTTTAAAGACTTCACCCTTGCTGAACGCCAAGTGCTACTAGAGTCGTTTGGGTTATTGTATTTAGTTAACCAGCATCAGTTTTTATTTAAACAATACGATAACGACAAACGCTTATACATTGTATTAAGCGGTGCGTTACTTGTTTTTAAACATAACCACTTGCTGGAGCTTGGCACTATAGAGCCCGGTGAGTTTATCGGTGAAGGCGCATTTATTAATAACCGCGAGCGTAGTACGAGCGCTCGCGCTAAAACCGACACCATAGTACTTGCCATTACCCCAGAGGCACTTACTCGCTTGCCTAATGTAATACGCGAAAAAATTAAAGATAGAATCATAGAAGGTATGAGCCTGCGTATTGCAAAGCTGAGTGAGCACATAGAAACCCACGGTTAGCTCTATCACTCAGTCCATATAAACAATTTGTAGTGAGCAATCAAGCCAGCTGGGGTGATTAACATGCGCCGTAAATGTATACGTATCGGATGGCTTGGCGCCAAAGGGCGTCGCTACAAGCGGCTGTGAGTGGCTATATGTTTGCGAGTAGGTTTTATAATAAATAACAACATAACCATATAAAAACTCCCAACCTAACCTTACAACAGCGCCACTGGGTAAGGTAAAGTCAGCGTGTTCATTTGAAAATCTAACCGCTAAATCATTGTATTTATCTTCGCTGCAATGGGTTGTTCTTAGCCGAGACGGCATAGTAAAAGCGTCTTCTCCATCAGTGCTCTTTAAATAAAAGCCTATATTGCCATCACCATAAAAATGATTTGATCGTGTCGTGTAGTTAATTTCGGGCTGATAACCTAGCTCTTGCATAATAATAGCTAACTGCTCAGTCTCTTTTGGGTAAATTTTATCGCTTGATAAGAGTAACGTAGCCTCACCAAAGGTAGATGGGATTTCTAGCGCTACGTATTCATAAGGAAGATTTTGTGCTTTTAGCGCAGCATCGAGCTGCTTGCGCTGCTCATCTTGCAAGTTTTCACTAAAAACATAAACGGTAGGTTGTTGGCACGCAGTTAATAATAGCGCCCACATACAGATTAAAATGCCATTTTTCATAGTTACCCCCAATGATTACAATTGTAGTCTATTGGAGGTAACTATCTATAGCAACTTAATACTCATGTGCTTAATTAAGTATTATTGTACGTTGGTATAATTTGTTTGGCTGTCTAACCAGGCATCTACACTTTGGCGCGTATATAAAACTTCATTAAATAAGCGATGACGTTCAAATTCCAGTTTTGATTTTTTAAGTGGATCACCACTAATTAGCCGACTGTGCGTATCGTTAAACTTAGAAATAACCGAAAAGCCGCGTTCATCTTGCTCTTTTTGTGTTTTTACCGAGTTAGCTAAGTGAGCTCTTACATCATCTGCTGTCAGCATATCTGAATTATCTAAGCCCATTAGCTCTTTTTTCATTGCTAATCTTATGCCCATTTACTGCTCCAATTATATGCAGACCTAAACAATTAAAACGGTGAAATAATTACCATGTTTTAGGTACGATTTTTTATTTGCCAAAGCAATAGCAAATAGCACACCAAATTTTTGCTAGAGCATACGCATCAAATGCTGCAGTTTTTTTAAAGTTGAAAAAAGTTTTATATTTATCACTCTTTTTTATCCCACTCGGGCGAGCTTGCTAGGTGCAAAAAACAGTGCAAGCCTTTATACTTGCTGCTTATGCGCCACCAACAGAGATAACCATGTCAGAAGAATACATTGAAATTGAACTTGAAGAAGAACCTATAGAGCTTTGTAAATTACTAAAAGTACTCGATTTAGTAGAAGGTGGCGGCCAAGCTAAAAACCTAATAGCGCAAGGCTATGTTGGGGTTAACCATGAAATATGTACAATAAAACGGAAAAAATTATACAGTGGCGATGTACTTGAATTTGATGGCGAGCTTTTTCAACTCACTTTAAGTGAAGATGCGACTCCTGTAGAGCGCCCAGTGGCAACAACCCAGCCACAGCCAGAAAAAACACCTAATGAAACAGCTCAAAAGCCGGCAAAAAATAAAAGAAAGCGCACTAAAAAGCCAAAGGTTGATGAAAATACAGGGCGTCGCCCTATCTCATTTGGCTAGCCATTAGCGCTTTGTGCCATTTTTATTATATGTATAGGCTAGCTTGAACAGTTAGCCTTTTTGCTCTTTAATTACCTCGTAAAATACAATAAAAACAAGGTAATAATATGACAACCTCAGCCACACCCAATTGGTTTAAACCCGCCCTGTGGGCAGCACTTATCTGGAATTTATTAGGTGTGTTTGCATTTATAATGCACCTTATGATGACCCCCGAGATGATAAGTAAACTTCCGTTAGATCAACAAGCTGCATATTCAGACGTGCCTTTGTGGTCTACCATTGCATTTGCTGTAGCGGTATTTGGTGGCACCCTTGGCTGCATACTACTATTGGCCAAAAATGCATTTGCAACGCCTACCTTTGCGTTATCGTTGGTAGCGATATTTATTCAGCAATTTTATAATTTCATTGTGATAAATAGCATTAAAATGCTGGGGATAAGCGCGGTGTTTATGCCTATTTTAGTGATTGTTATTGCGTTTTTGCTTTTATATTTAAGTATAAAAAGCAAACAACAAGGTTGGTTGAACTAACTTCCCCCCCTTTTGTAAACTCATTATTTTGCTACTTGAAAAAACAATTTTAGGTAGCACTTCTATACTTAGTACTGTCTAAAAAACATGCATTGCGCTACCTGCTTTTTAGCCTGATTTGTCATATTTATTATCTCTGGTATGCACTTTGCAAACTATTGGCAAATAAACACGTTATTTTATCAAGGACATAATCCTAACTATCAAAGGGGCAAAAAATGAATAGTTTCGACACCCAACAACAATTAACGATTAATGGCGAGCAATACCATATTCACTCACTTAAAGGATTAGGCGACAAAGCAAAGCGATTGCCCTTTTCTCTCAAAGTATTACTAGAAAACCTATTACGCAATGAAGATGGCGTAAATATTAAAGAACAAGACATTCAAGCCCTTCTTGATTGGGACCCTAAAGCAAAGCCCTCAGCTGAGGTGGCCTTTACGCCGGCACGTGTTGTAATGCAAGACTTTACAGGTGTTCCCGCCATTGTTGATTTAGCTGCCATGCGTGATGCAATGGAAAAGCTAGGTGGCGATCCTGCAAAAATAAACCCGCTTTCTCCTGCTGAACTTGTAATTGACCACTCAGTACAAGTAGATGGCTACGGTGACGATGGTGCGTTTGATTTAAATGCCAAGCTAGAATACGAACGAAATAAAGAACGCTACGAATTTTTACGCTGGGGGCAAACTGCTTTTGATAATTTAAAAGTAGTGCCACCAGCTACAGGTATTGTGCACCAAGTAAACTTAGAGTTTTTAGCGCGTGTTGTTTTTAACGACAGTGAAAACGGAAAATCAATAGCCTACCCAGACACCCTTGTAGGGACTGATTCGCACACCACCATGATTAATGGTTTAGGTGTGTTAGGCTGGGGCGTAGGTGGTATTGAAGCCGAAGCAGCCATGCTTGGGCAACCAATTAGCTTGCTTATTCCTCAGGTAGTGGGCTTTAAATTAAATGGCCGCTTACCCGAGGGCACTACAGCTACCGATTTAGTGCTCACCGTTACCGAAATGCTACGTAACCACGGAGTAGTGGGTAAATTTGTTGAGTTTTATGGTGACGGCCTAGCTGATTTACCGCTCGCCGATAGAGCAACCATTGCCAACATGGCGCCAGAGTACGGTGCAACATGTGGTATTTTCCCAATTGATGATGAAACAATTAACTACCTGCGTTTAACGAACCGCGATGAAGATCACCTCAAACTGATTGAAGACTACGCTAAACACCAAGGCTTATGGCGCCATGAAGGCGACGAAGCGCATTACACAGACACCCTTGAGCTTAAATTAGACGATGTAGTACCTAGCCTTGCAGGCCCTAAACGCCCACAAGACAGAATTACACTTGATAAAGCCGGTGATGTGATAGGCCAGCACCTAAAAGGTTTCCAAGATGAGCGTATGGCTCGTCGTGATAAAAGCGATATTGAAGAAGCGCGCATTGAAAGTGAAGGCCCAACAACCAACCCAGATGAACCGGTAGACGAAGCGCAGTTTATGGGTGCAGCCAAAGTGAAGTTTAAAGGCCAAGAATTTGAACTAAACGATGGCGCCTGTGTTATTGCCGCTATTACAAGCTGTACAAATACCTCTAACCCCAGTGTTATTTTAGCCGCAGGCTTAGTGGCTCAAAAAGCTAAACAGCTGGGTATTAATGTAAAACCATGGGTTAAAACATCGCTTGCACCCGGTTCGCAAGTGGTAACCGACTACCTTGAAAAAGCAGGCCTAATGGATGACCTAGAAAGCTTAGGCTTTAACTTGGTCGGTTATGGTTGTACCACGTGTATAGGTAACTCAGGCCCGCTTGCAGATGAAATTAGCGAAGCTATTCAAAAGCATAAGCTAGTTGTAAGCTCTATTTTATCGGGTAACCGTAATTTTGAAGGGCGTATACACCAAGACGTTAAAATGAACTTTTTAGCCTCGCCTCCACTTGTGGTAGCGTATGCCATTGCAGGACGTACAGACATAGATGTATACAACGAGCCATTAGCGCAAGATGAAAACGGTAACGATATTTACCTGAAAAATATTTGGCCAAGCGTGAGCGAAGTCAGCGAACTAGTACAGAAAACGGTAACCAGAGAAATGTTCGAAAAAAGCTATGCCAACGTATACGAAGGCGACAGCCGTTGGCAAAAAATTCAAATTCCTGATGGTAAGCTCTATGATTGGGATGATGGCTCAACTTACATTAAAAAAGCACCATTCTTTGAGGGCATGAGCGTTGAACCACCAGGCGTGCCAACAATTGAAGGGGCGCGTTGTTTAGCTAAACTTGGCGACTCAGTAACCACTGACCATATTTCTCCTGCGGGGGCCATTAAAGCTGAAGCGCCAGCCGGTATTTACTTACAGGAAAAAGGCGTAGAAAAAGCGCAGTTTAACTCGTACGGTTCACGCCGTGGTAACCACGAAGTGATGATGCGAGGCACATTTGCGAACGTTAGGCTTAAAAACTTACTCGCACCAGGTACAGAAGGTGGCGTTACTCGCACCCAACCTGATGACAAGCTTGCCAGCATTTACGATGCCGCAATGGAATATGAAAAGAGTAACACACCATTAATTGTGTTAGCTGGTAAAGAATACGGTACCGGTTCATCACGCGACTGGGCAGCAAAAGGCTCACTCTTATTAGGTGTAAAAGCGGTGGTTGCACAAAGTTATGAGCGTATTCACCGCTCTAACCTTATTGGTATGGGTGTGCTGCCTTTACAGTTTAAAGAAGGTGAGAGCCACGAATCATTAAATTTAACTGGCCAAGAGCAGTTTGATATTGAAGGTTTGTACGACAAAACGAATGAAGTGAGCATTATTGCCACGAATGCTGAGGGCAAAAAAGTCAGCTTTAGCGCCGATGTACGCATAGATACCCCTAAAGAGTGGGATTACTACAAGCACGGCGGTATTCTGCAATACGTTTTACGTAATATGCTTGACTAATCATACACTTAAAAATAAAAAGCCTAGCAGTCGCTAGGCTTTTTTATGCGCTAAATAATTAACGAGTATTGCAACTTGGTATTGCTTTTAACTGGCTGTAAGCCCTTAGCATAACGAAGGCGCAGTAACTCAGCTCACAAATTACAAACCCCGCACGATTAAAACCCCTCATATTGAGTAAGTTTTAATGCTAAGCGCACAATAAAATTTAGTACCCACCTATACTTTGCATCTCTTTACTGCGCTGCTCTAATTTTTGCTTTGCCTTTTCGGCATCTTCAAACAGTTTTTGAATAGATTCAGCGTTGTAAACGGTAGGCGTAGGTGGTTGAAAACTCTTTTTTGAGGTACTTGCACTGCTACTCAAAATTGAGGTGTCTTCTGCGGCTACAACAGTGACATCACGGGCATCAAGTTTTACCTCAATACTTTTGCCATCTGCATTAGGCGTATCTGAAAAATGCCATTGGCCGTTTTTATCTTGCCACTTATAAATTTTGCTACCTGGTTTAATTGTCGCCGCATCATTGTTTACACTCTGCGCAATTTTATCGCCTGCTTGTTTTGCGCCTTGCACTGCCTGATTAAGCGTATTGCTAGATAACGCGACCATTTTTTCTTTAATTTTGTGAGATTCAGCACTAATAGATGAACTAGAAAGCCATGTTTGGCCATCTGGCTTTTTTAGGTAAAACAAAGAGATAACAGCAATGATCATGACTGATATTGCCAAGTAGGTGAAGTATTTCATAGCGTTCCTGCTTAAAAATGAATCCTTGAAAGGCAAGTCTAATAAAAAATACTTAATCAGGCAATTTTTTTGCAATAAAAAACGCAACCTAAGTTGCGTTTAAATAGTTGTTTAGCATTCGCTTTTTTTAAATACCATCGCCGTCAATATGCAGCCCGCATTCGCGGTTTAAACCAAAAAAGCGCGTTTCTTCTTCGCTCATACCTGGCTCAAGTTTACGCGTAGTATGCACATCACCCATCGACACATAACCTTGCTCCCATAATGGGTGGTAAGGTAAATCATGCTTGGTAAGGTATTGATATACATCGCGGTTTGACCATTCAATAATCGGGTACACTTTTACCGTACCTCGGCTTATCTCAACAAACCGTTTATCTGCACGGGTCGACGATTGGTCACGGCGCAGGCCGCTAAACCAGGTACCGGCACCAATTTCTTTTAATGCGCGGGTCATGGGCTCTACTTTATTAAGCTGATTATATTGCTTAATACCGTCCTCGCCTTGTTCCCATAACTTACCGTATTTAGCTTCTTGCCATGCAGGGCTTAGCTCAGCTTTATACACCTGTAAATTAAGTGATAGGCGCGCTGTCATTTGCTCAATAAACTGATACGTTTCTGGAAATAAATAACCCGTATCGGTTAATACCACAGGAATATCAGGACGCTGAGATGTTACTAAATGCAGCATGACCGCCGCTTGAATACCAAAGCTTGATGATAAAAAAGCTGTATCGGGTAAGTTCTCTAGTGCCCATGCAACACGCTGCTCCGCACTCATTGGTGCAAGTATGCCGTTTGCATCTGCAAGCAATGCCGCTTGGCTTTGCTTATCAAGCTGTAATATGTTTTTAAATTCACTCATGGTCAATTTTAAACCTCACCCACGCTCCGCGTGGGTATTTAATTAAGCGTGAAAATCGGTTACTGATACTTTTACTTCAGCAACAATGCCTTTGCGAATAACAAAGTCACCAAAACATTCACCGTCGTTTCGCTCACTTGCCCACTGGCCAATCAGCTTATCAAACGCGTCTAGGTAAACATCTTCACCTACGTTTTCTAGGTACAGTTTAGGAATGCGTGTACCTTCTAAATTACCACCTAGGTAAACGTTGTATTTACCAGGGCCTTTACCTACTAAACCAGCTTCTGCAAGCATTGCGCGGCCACAACCGTTAGGACAACCTACAACACGCATAATAATGCTGTCATCAGGTATGCCATGCTTAGCAAGTAGTGCTTCGGTTTTTTCAATTAAGCTTGGTAAGTAACGCTCAGCTTCGGCCATAGCAAGCGGACACGTTGGCAATGCTACACACGCCATTGAGTTTTTACGTTGCTCAGTGTCTTTGTCATCAATTAGGCCGTGGTTACGGGCAATTTCTTCAATGACTGCTTTTTGATCGGCAGGCACACCGGCAATAATTAAGTTTTGGTTAGCCGTCATGCGCATATCGCCTTGGTGCACTTCTGCAATTTTACGACAACCTGTTTTTAATGGCTTACCTGGGTAGTCTAAAATACGGCCGCTTTGTATAAATAGCGTAAGGTGGTGCTTGCCATCAATGCCTTCTACCCAACCGATACGATCGCCACGGTGAGTAAACTCATAAGGGCGGCTTGGTGCAAAGCTTACACCGGCACGTTTTTCTACTTCCGCTTTAAATACGTCAGACCCAACACGGTCTAGGGTGTATTTAGTTTTTGCATTTTTACGGTTAGAACGGTTACCCCAATCGCGCTGCACTGATACAACGTGCTCAGCAATTTTTAAGGTGTCTTCTAGGGCAATAAAACCAAAGTCGTCAGCTTTACGCGGATACGTAGCCGTATCACCGTGGGTCATAGCTAGGCCACCACCTACAAGTACGTTAAAGCCAACAAGCTTGCCATCTTCAGCAATAGCAACAAAGTTTAAGTCATTCGCATGCACATCAACTTCGTTGTTAGGCGGAATGGTAACCGTGGTTTTAAACTTACGCGGTAGGTAGTTAGAACCTAAAATTGGCTCTTCTGTAGTTTCTGCTTTTTCGCCATTTAACCAAATTTCAGCGTATGCTTTCGTTTTTGGAAGTAAATGCTCAGATATTTTTGCCGCCCACTCATACGCTTCTTGATGTAACTCTGACTCAACAGGGTTAGTCGTACATAGTACGTTACGGTTTACATCGCCTGCGGTGGCAATAGAGTCAATGCCAACGCTATTAAGCATTTGGTGCATGCCTTTAATATTTGGCTTTAATACACCATGAAATTGAAACGTTTGACGTGTTGTTAAACGAATACTGCCGTAGCTTGTTTTTTCATCGGCAAATTTATCAATTGCTAGCCATTGCTCAGGCTTGATAATACCACCAGGCATACGTGCACGTAGCATTACATTGTGCAGCGGCTCTAGCTTTTGCTTTGCACGCTCAGGGCGTATATCGCGGTCATCTTGCTGGTACATACCGTGAAAACGTATAAGTTGGAAGTTATCGGCTGTAAAACCGCCGGTAATTTCATCTTTTAAATCTTGCTCTATGGTGCCACGTAAAAAGTTACTTTCTCTTTTCAAACGTTCGTTATCAGAAAGTTTTACGTTTTTATCTTGTTCGCTCATTTTAAATCCTAAATTTGTTACAGTGACGGCTGCTAGCTGTTAATAAAATAAGAAACGTGATTAATACACGTCTTTCTGATAGCGGTTAGCGCTACGTAAGTCTTTTAAATATTGCTCTGCGTCTTCGTAGCTTTTACCGGTGTTTTCGCTGATGATATCAACTAAGGCGTTGTGTACATCTTTTGCCATGCGGTTTGCATCACCACACACATAAAAATGCGCTCCTGCTTCTAGCCACTCAAAAATTTCTTTTGAGTTTTTGCGTAGTTTGTCTTGTACGTATACTTTTTCGGCTTGGTCACGGCTAAATGCAACGTCAACTTTGCTTAATAGGCCTGATTTTAAATAACCCTGAATTTCTACTTGATACAAGAAGTCTTGTGTAAAGTGTGGGTTACCGAAAAACAGCCAATTTTTGCCTTGTGCTTCTCGCGAGTCACGCTCTTGTAAAAATGCACGGAATGGCGCAATACCGGTACCTGGGCCAACCATAATAATGGGGGTATTATCATCGCTAGGTAAACGGAAGTTGTCGTTGTGCTCACTAAATACTTTAACTTTACACCCTTCTTCAGCACGGCGTGCTAAATAACCAGAGCAGCCACCTAAATGTTCGCTGCCAAAGGCGTCAAACTCAACTAAACCTACCGTTAAGTGCACTTCCTCTTCAACCTCGCTTTGGCTTGAAGCGATTGAGTATAAGCGCGCTTGTAGTTTACGTAGGCAATCAACTAAGGTTTGTGCGTCTATTTTTGCAGGGTTTTGTGCCACTACATCAAAAATTTGACGAGGCTCAATGTACTCACGCATAGCGGCTTTATCTTCTACAAGCTTTAGTAGCTCTGGCGTGCCCGTTGCAACTGCGTATTTTTCTACAAAGCCTGGGTATGACTGAGTAAGCTCTAACTTTTCGATTAATGCATCGCGAATAGGCAATGACTCTTCGCCCACTTTTACAAGTGTGCCTGAATCGATTTGCGTGTGTGTTAGTAGCTCATCTACGCGGGCTTCATCATTTAAAAAGTACACGCCTAATGAATCACCAGGTAAGTAGGTGATGTCTGAGCCTTCAAGCGAAATCTCAACATGGCGTACATCTTTAGTAGAATCGCGCCCTGTAATTTTTTGTACGGTAACAAGCTCTGCCGCAAATGGGTTTTGCTTAGTGTATTGGCTTGCTGCCGCTGTTGGCGCGCCAAATGGCATTGATACAACTTGGCCGCCCGCAGCATCTTGCTGCGCTTTTAGATCAGGTTCGAATGCATCAAGTGCACCGGTGATCCAAGTGGCTGCTTCATCATCGTAATCAACATCTAGGTCGGCACGTTGGAAAATAGTTTCTGCGCCAAGTTTGTTTAAACGCTCTTCAAAGTCTTTTGCTGTTTGGCAGAAAAACTCATAGCTAGAGTCGCCTAAACCCAGTACCGCGACTTTAACGCCATCTAACTTAGGTGCTTTTTTGGTAGTTAAAAATTCATACAGTGTTTCAGCATCTTCAGGTGGCTCACCTTCACCGTAGGTAGATACAACAACGGTTAAAAACTTTTCTTTTTTCAGGGCTGTAGGTTTGTAGTCAGACATGCTCACAAGTTTTACAGCTAGACCGCGCGACTCTGCTTGCTCTTTAAGCTTAGTCGCCACACCTTTTGCATTACCTGTTTGCGAACCATACAAAATAGTAAGTGGCGCAGCATCGCTTGCAGCCGCTGTAGGCGCTTGCCCACCAAGAGCCGCAGAATTAGCATTTGCAGCTAAGTAACCACTTACCCACGCTTGCTGAATCGGATTAAGTTCTGCTACTAAGCCTTGCAGCTTTTGTACTTGCTCTTGCGATAGCGGGCTTGCCGCTGCGTTAAGTTGACCTAACAACATGAATTTGTTCCCCATAACCCTGAAAATTACATACAGCCCACATGATGCGCTGTTCAAAATGAGTTTTACCTCACCCAGAGTAACTCTGCTGAGGTTTTATTAGTGTGCAGGATAGCGGGCTATGCGGTGAGAAAAAAAGAATAGAATCTGCTTTGTTATTCCATTTAGTTATTAATTTATATAAAGACCTTCAAAAACAGCTTAAAGGCTTATTATTGCTATTTTATTAATTTTGTATTTAACAAATTTGTAACCTTGTGCAGATAGTGTATGTTATTTACTCAACTATAAAAAATAGGAACAATCATGTCACACGGGACATACAAAAATAAGTTACTTAGCACGGCATTACTGATTGCCGCCACCCCAGCAATGGCCAATGTCGCTAATGGCGGCTTTGAGCAGTGGACAGGCAATACGCCTGACGCGTGGACCACAATTGATAGCGGTATTAATGTATCGCGCTCAACCAGTATCGTAAATAACGCAAGCAGCGCGGCGGCTATTAATGTGACCACCGGCTCGCAAAGCAATACCGACTTATTACAACAAGTCAGTGTGGAGGCTGGCAAAACATATGATTTTTCAGTGGATGTATATCACACTGAAGGAGGCATAAGGGCCCGCCTGTATGTAGATGGCTACCAAGGGTACTCTAACCAAGCGCAAACTAACCAGTGGCAAACAATTAGCCACAGTTATACGCCTAGCAGTAATAAAACCATTAATGTTGGTTTACGTTTTTACGATATGAGCGGCTTTGATGGCAATGAAACCGTTTATGTAGATAATTTTTTGCCTAATACAGACGGCGGCGCTTCAGGCAGCTGTAACGGCCATAGCCTTACTTTAACACTTAATACCGATAACTACGGCAGCGAAACCAGCTGGGTGGTTAACAACAGCCAAGGTAGCAGCGTAGCCAGTGGTAGTGGTTATGCCTCTAACACACAATATAATGAGCAACTCTGTTTAACTGATGGCGCATACACCCTAGTTATAAGTGACAGCTATGGCGACGGTATGTGCTGTAACGTAGGTAATGGTAATTATGCGCTCACTCAGGGCAGCACCACACTTGCCAGTGGCGCAAGTTTTAATAACACAGATAGTACAACTTTTGAATTAGGCGATAGCTCTGGTGGTGATACTGGCGGTGGCACTAACCCAACACCAACAGGTTATTACGTAACAACTCAGGGTTTATCTGGCTATGCATTAAAAACTGAGCTTTATAACATTATCAAAAATCACAGCTCGCAAGGTTACTCGGCTATTTGGAACTTTTACGATTCTTCAGCACGCGATAAATACTTTGAAAACGATAACAGTATTTTAGATATGTATAGTGAAAAGCCAAATGGTAGCGACAGCTATACTTACACCGCGGTGAGCGATCAGTGTGGTACTTATAACAGTGAAGCAGATTGCTATAACCGTGAGCATTCGTTCCCTAAAAGCTGGTTTGGCGGCACAAATGAGCCAATGAATTCAGACGTGCACCACATTTATGCAACCGACGGTTATGTAAACTCAAAACGTAGCAACTACCCTTTTGGTGAAGTGGCTAGCGCATCATTCACATCAACAAACGGTAGTAAAGTCGGTTCAGCAGCAAGCTCTATTAATTACTCAGGTACGGTGTTTGAGCCAATTGATGAGTTTAAAGGTGACTTTGCCCGCGCTTATTTTTACATGGCAACCCGCTACGAGAATGTAATAGGCTCGTGGCAAAATAACACAACTGCCAGTAATGCAGTCCTCAATGGTACAAGCAATCAAGTATTCGAAAACTGGGTAGTAGCTATGCTACTTAACTGGCATAACGCCGACCCTGTTAGCCAAATGGAACTTGACCGTAACCAAGCAGCTTATGAGTTTCAAGGTAATCGTAACCCGTATATCGATCACCCTGAATTTGTTGAGATGATTTGGTAATAGCTTGGTTATAACTTTTTAGCCCCAGCATTAACTGGGGCTTTTTAATAACTGTACTTTTTGTTTGGCAATAAGTGACGCTACATACTGCTTTTCTAAATCCCACGGATGACGCTTCCAGCCCTTAAAACCAAAACCGATAATATGCACTTGTGCTTGCTGCTTTAAAAAGTGCTCAATGGCTAACATTCCCGAACTGGGTGTTTTAGCTTTAAAAGCAGGTTTGCCAAACGTATATAAGTGTTTTAATAATGCTGTTTTATCGTGCTGGGCGATTCGACTCACGTTTGCATACGGGCTATATTTACGTATTATTTCATCGCCATGGTCAATACAGCCCCTGCGGTTAATTAGCTTATAAAAAGGTTGAGTAAATAAGTTAGGTTTTGGGTCAGTGATCATGACATTTTTCAGCTGTGTTATATCTATATCTGGAAACGCTGCGCAAAGCATTGCGCCTTGCTTACCTCGTCCCACTAGCCATAAATCAGTACATTTACGGCCTAAGTATGCAGGCATGTTTGCACACATATTGAAGCGCACCACTCTATCAAAGCTATTTAGGGCTTTACTTACATCCTTTTCGACGGGGCCATTACCTATAATTAACACTGTTTGCTTAGCCATACTACGCTCCTTGTACCTTTATTAGCGCATACTAACGTGCCCGCCACACTTTACCAGCAAACTTATATTAAACTTTTTTTGCAGCCACACACTGTACGGTAAATTAACAGGCGTTACTTTTGATTTAAGGCCTGCTCTGCACGCTCTATTGATTCGTAGCGTTTACCTGTAATTTTTATCAGCCATACTTTATCTGTAAAGGTGCGACTTAAATACACTGTTTGCCCATTTGGGATTTGCGGCATAAAGGAAGAAATAGATTCCCACTTGCCATCAACCTGCTCTTTTAGCTTCAAACTAGCGTTAAAGTGCGACCCCTCTGCGTTAGGCTTTACTTCAAGCGCCGTCATTTGCGTATCATCACCAATTTCTATCATTGCACTTTTATTTAATAGCGTGAGTAGCTGAGGTTGATGCGTAGGGCTTAGATTTTTTAAAGCCTGCTCTATTTTACTATCTACGGTAATCTCATTCTGTAATTTATAAATACTGGCCTTAATTGCAAAAACAGGCTCTGCGTAACTGGGGTTTATAAAAAACAGTGAACTGATAAGCACTAACATAGCGCTAGTAAATTTATTCGACATATTATATCTCCTTATTAAAATCGAATTGAGCATACCTTATATTTTCTTAAATTGAATATAAGCTATTAATATTCATAATATTCTTTATATTAATAAGCATGAATATACGCTTTTAGACTATTTATAAATACTAATTTTAGCGATAATAAAACGCTTAACTAATCAAATAAGAGCAGAGGGTATGCAAGCGTTAGGAATGGAGTTAAAACGCCTTAGAGCAAATAAAAAGTGGACTCAGGCTTATGCAGCGCGTGAAATTGGAATTCAACAGTCGTACCTTTCAAAGCTTGAAAATGGACAGTTTATCCCCTCAACTGAGGTAATTGAAAAGCTTAAACTTTGCTATGGCGAAGACTGTATTGATAAATGCCTACCTATAAATACAGCTATACATAAGCCCTCAAACATCACTTTAATTATGAGCCTGACTTTATTTATATGTGGGCTGATAGCGTGGTTATGTGCAACATATGAAATTTTTTATCCACAAACCTACTTTACCTATCAAGCAAAGCTAGGTGACTTTTTAGCATTTAACGTCACTCAGCAATACCAAGGCGAACGCTTTATTGAGGGGGATGTGACCTATCAAATTGTAGGTGAAAGGCAAGTCAGTCGAATCGAGAACCGCTTCCTAGTGGTAGGCTCTGCCGTGTGCATATTAATATCTATTGTTGCAGCTTTACTCTCGCAAAGGCATAGGTTTGGTAAATTATAGAGCTGTTATTTAGTTGTTCTTGGCAATTACTCCAGTATTACTCTACCTTAAACATCTATACAGTCGTACATCAGAAATTTGTATCTGTCGCTATAAATGCCTAATAACTTAACACGATTGGTATTATTTTCGATTAGAATTAGGACTATTACGTATTCGTGGCGTGCTTTTTTCTCAAGTGCTCTAGTCTCAACCCAAGCTACGGCGCTTCACTCCACTGCGAGCAGCTGAGGACTGAAAGCTTCAAACTTACAGCTTTTTTAAACGTAAACAAAAAGCCCCGGCTAATGCCAGGGCTTTTTTTACAAAACTTACTTAATTTAAAAATTAAGCTTGTTTTGGACTAGAAACAACGTCTACTAAAGTCCAAGATTTATTCTTAGAAATTGGTGCGCATTCACGGATAGTAACTACGTCACCCGCTTTTGCTGTGTTGTTTTCGTCATGTACGTGTAGCTTAGTAGTACGTTTGATGAATTTCCCATAGATTGGGTGCTTCACGTAACGTGCGATAGCAACAGTGAAAGATTTTTCCATCTTGTCGCTTACTACACGGCCTTGAAGAGTACGAATTTTATCGCTCATTATTGACCTGCCTTCTGGTTAATAATTGTTTTTACACGCGCGATATCGCGACGTACTGTTCTTAGCGTGTGTGTCTGAGCTAACTGACCAGTGCTTGCTTGCATGCGCAGGTTAAACTGCTCACGAAGAAGTCCTAGAAGTTCAGCATTTAGCTCTTCTACGCTTTTGTCTTTTAGTTCGCTTGCTTTCATCACATTACCGTCCGAGTTACGAAAGTTGTTTTGAATGGCAGTTTACGAGCTGCAAGGTCAAACGCTTCACGAGCAAGCTCTTCAGAAACACCTTCCATTTCGTAAAGTACTTTACCAGGCTGAATTTCAGCAACCCAATATTCAACAGAACCTTTACCTTTACCCATACGAACTTCAAGAGGCTTTTCTGTGATCGGCTTGTCAGGGAAGACACGGATCCAGATTTTACCTTGACGTTTCACGTGACGCGTCATAGCACGACGAGCTGCTTCGATTTGACGAGCAGTCATGCGGCCACGACCAGTAGCTTTCAAACCGAAAGTACCGAAGCTTACTTTGTTACCGTTTTGCGCTAAACCGCGGTTGCGGCCTTTGTGCATTTTACGGAATTTTGTACGTTTTGGCTGTAACATTACTCGCTACCTCTACTTAGCACTTTTCTTGGCTTTCTTTGGTGCGCGTTTAGCTGGCTTCTCTTGCTCTTGTACTAGTGGTAAACCACCAATAACTTCGCCTTTGAAGATCCAAACTTTAACACCAATGATACCATAAGTGGTTAAGGCTTCAGAAGTTGCGTAGTCGATATCAGCACGAAGAGTATGTAGAGGTACACGACCTTCACGATACCATTCTGAACGTGCGATTTCTGCGCCGCCAAGACGACCGCTAACTTCAACTTTGATCCCTTTAGAACCGATGCGCATTGCATTTTGTACCGAACGCTTCATAGCGCGACGGAACATAACACGACGCTCTAGCTGAGAGGCAATGCCGTCTGCTACTAGTTGTGCATCTAACTCTGGTTTACGTACTTCAGAAATATTAATCTGAGCAGGTACACCTGCGATCTTAGTTACCGCTTGACGTAGCTTTTCAACGTCTTCGCCTTTTTTACCGATAACAACACCCGGACGAGCCGTGTGAATTGTTACGCGGATCGATTTTGCTGGACGCTCAATAACGATTTTAGACACAGAAGCCGCTTTTAATTCCTTTGTAAGGAAAGTACGTACTTTGTGATCGCCAAAAAGCTGATCAGAGAAATCTTTAGAACTCGCGTACCAGGTAGAAACCCAAGGTTTAGATATACCTAGGCGAATACCAGTAGGATGAACTTTTTGTCCCATTACTTATACTCCTAGCTATCTGAAACCACAACAGTGATGTGGCTTGTACGCTTAAGGATGCGGTCTGCGCGTCCTTTAGCACGTGGCATAATACGTTTCATTGTAGGACCATCGTCCACAAAAATCGTAGTTACACGAAGCTCATCAATGTCAGCACCTTCGTTATGCTCTGCGTTAGCAATAGCAGACTCAAGTACTTTTTTAACTAATACAGCCGCTTTTTTCGGGCTGTACGCCAGGATTTCTAGAGCGCGATCGACAGGTAGTCCGCGGATCTGATCTGCAACTAGACGAGCTTTTTGCGCCGAACCAGAGGCGAATTTATGTTTAGCTAATGCTTGCATTTATCATTCCCCTCTTAGCGTTTCTTCGCTTTCTTATCCGCAGCATGGCCACGGTAAGTGCGAGTTGGTGCAAATTCACCTAGTTTGTGACCGATCATTTCGTCAGAAACGAAAACTGGTACATGCTGGCGACCATTATGGACAGCAATGGTCAATCCGATCATGTTAGGTATGATCATTGAACGACGGCTCCAAGTTTTAATTGGCTTCTTTTCACCGCTTTCCAAAGCTTTCTCTACCTTCTTCAGCAAGTGTAGGTCTATAAAAGGACCCTTCTTGAGAGAGCGTGGCATGGCTATTCCTCAATATTACTTAGTACGACGACGTACTATAAATTTATCCGTACGCTTGTTCTTACGCGTCTTAGCACCTTTAGTAGGCTTACCCCATGGAGACACAGGATGACGACCACCAGATGTACGACCTTCACCACCACCGTGTGGGTGATCTACCGGGTTCATGGCAACACCACGAACTGTCGGACGAATACCACGCCAGCGATTTGCACCTGCTTTACCAAGTGAACGAAGCATATGCTCAGCATTGCCTACTTCACCTAGCGTTGCACGACAATCAGATTGTACTTTACGTACTTCGCCAGAACGAAGACGTAATGTTACGTATTGACCATCACGCGCAAGGATTTGAACGTATGCACCAGCAGAACGTGCGATTTGAGCACCTTTACCTGGTTTTAATTCTACGTTGTGAACAGTCGAACCTACAGGCATGTTACGCATAGGTAATGCATTACCAGGCTTGATTGGTGCATCAACACCAGACTGGATTGCATCGCCAGCTTTTAAGCCTTTAGGTGCGATAATGTAACGACGCTCACCGTCTGCATATAATACAAGAGCGATGTTTGCGCTACGGTTTGGATCATATTCCAAACGCTCAACAGTGGCTGGAATGCCATCTTTAGTACGTTTAAAATCGATTAAACGGTAATGATGCTTATGACCACCACCGATATGACGAACCGTAATACGACCATTGTTATTACGACCACCTGATTTAGAATTTTTCTCTAATAGTGGTGCGTAAGGTTTACCCTTATGTAAATCTGGGTTAACCACTTTAACTAGGTGACGACGACCCGCAGAAGTTGGTTTACACTTTTGAAGTGCCATAATTCTAACTCCCCTTATTACTCGGCGCCGCCGACAAAGTCTAGCTCGCTACCTTCTTTAAGAGTAACGTAAGCTTTCTTCCAGTCGCTACGACGACCGAAACGCATGCCAGTACGTTTTGTTTTACCCTTAACGTTAAGTGTGCGAACACCCGTTACTTCTACTTCAAAAAGCTTCTCAACTGCTGCTTTAATTTCAGCTTTAGTTGCGTCATTTGTTACTTTAAAAACAATAGTATTGTTTTCTTCAGCAGCAATTGTGCTTTTTTCAGAGATATGTGGAGCAAGGATCACTTTTAAAAGACGTTCTTCACGGATCATGCTAGCGCCTCCTCAAGTTGCTTAACAGCAGCAGCTGTAATAAGTACCTTGTCGAAAGCAATTAAGCTTACAGGATCGATACCAGCTACATCACGCGTGTCAACCTTGTACAGGTTACGTGCCGATAAGAAAAGATTTTCATCTACTTCTTCAGTCACGATAAGAACATCTTTAAGCTCAAGTTCTTTAAGCTTAGAAACTAGTTCTTTAGTCTTTGGTGCTTCAAGACCAAAGCTTTCAACAACGATTAAACGCTCTTGACGAACTAATTCAGATAAGATGCTTTTGATCGCACCGCGGTACATTTTACGGTTTACTTTTTGGCTGTGGTCTTGTGGTTTAGCTGCGAAGCTAACGCCACCTGAACGCCAAATTGGACTACGGATTGTACCAGCACGTGCACGGCCAGTACCTTTTTGAGCCCATGGTTTTTTACCACCACCGCTTACTTCAGAACGTGTCTTCTGAGCACGAGTACCTTGACGAGCACCTGCTGCGTATGCAACAACTACTTGGTGTACTAATGCTTCGTTAAACTCACGTCCAAAAGTAGCTTCAGAAACTTCAAGAGCGCCAGAAGCGTCTTTAATTGCTAATTCCATCACTAAATCTCCAGGACTTATGCTTTAACAGCTGGTTTAACGATAACGTCACCGCCGATAGCGCCAGGTACTGCACCTTTAACTAAAAGCAAGTTACGCTCAGCGTCAACGCGAACTAGTTCTAAGTTTTGAGTCGTTACACGCTCAGCACCCATATGACCGGCCATTTTCTTACCTTTAAACACCTTACCAGGTGATTGGTTTTGACCGATTGAACCAGGAGCACGGTGAGATAGAGAGTTACCGTGAGTAGCGTCTTGCATGCTGAAATTCCAGCGCTTAACACCACCTTGGAAACCTTTACCTTTAGAAGTACCGGTTACGTCAACTTTGTTGATTTCGTTGAATAATTCAACAGTAAGCTCAGCGCCTACTTCAAAATCGCCTTCACCACCATTTAGGCGGAATTCCCACAGACCGCGACCCGCTTCAACACCAGCTTTAGCGAAATGACCCGCTGCTGCTTTGTTTACACGGCTTGCTTTTTTAGTGCCTGCGGTTACTTGAAGCGCGTTATAACCGTCTGTTGCGTCAGATTTGATCTGAGCAATGCGGTTAGGAGTCGCTTCGATAACTGTCACAGGGATAGATACACCATCTTCAGTGAAGATACGTGTCATACCCACTTTACGACCGACTAGACCTAATGCCATTTTCCTATAACCTCTCTAATCTTTCGATTAACCCAGGCTGATTTGAACATCAACACCAGCAGCAAGATCTAAACGCATTAATGCGTCAACAGTCTTGTCAGTTGGTTCTACGATGTCGATCAGACGTTTATGGGTGCGGATCTCGTACTGATCACGCGCATCTTTGTTTACGTGCGGTGAAGTTAGTACAGTAAAACGTTCAAAGCGTGTAGGTAGTGGGATTGGACCACGTACTTGTGCGCCTGTGCGTTTCGCAGTTTCCACGATTTCCGCCGTTGATTGGTCAATCAAACGGTGGTCAAAAGCTTTTAGGCGAATACGAATGCGTTGATTTGACATTCTTAAACCTCAATATAAAGAGCATTTAAAGAGCATAAAAAAACGACCGAAACAATCTTAATAATTAAGATGCCGGTTGTTGATTTATATCTACGATGAGTTCCAAATCGGAACTCCTGTTTATTAGCTTGAAATCCAAGCTTAATTTATCCCTTCAAGTTCCAGAGGAATCTTGAAAGCCTGCGTATTATAGTGATATTGGTGATAAATGCAACAACTAATTGCAAATTAATTACGGGTGTAAGGCTGCCCAAATAACCGCCACTGGTTATTTATAGCTATAATTGAACTGCTCAGCGCCAAATTAGTCTTATGTTTATAATTTAACCGATTACGCAAATTACAGGATTTTATAGATATTATGGTATCCTATGCGCTAATTTTGCTTTTAATACTCTCAATATGGTGAGTCGATGCGTTTATTAAATTATTGTTTGAATTTTCTTACTAGCTGCGTAAGCCGTGTTTTGGTAAAAAGTAAGGTCCTTCCCCAAAGCCCAATAGAACAATATGACCTTAATCCTGAACACCCTACTTTTTATATAGTACGTTTAAATTCGCGTTTCGATTTAGCTGCGCTTACTAATGTATGTAAAAAGCATGGTTTGCCTAACCCATGCGAATATCAAACGTTAGGAAACCAAGAGCTGGCACGCTTTATTGGTATTAAAAATCCGCCACCTTTATTTGGCGATACCGCGAAACCGACCGCCGCTTTATCACAGGGTAAGCAAATAGTTGAACATTTATTAAATAGCGGGCAAAAGAATGTACAAGTGGTGCCGGTAACTATTTTATGGGGGCGCGACCCAGGTAAAGAAAAGCCAGGTATTCGTACCTTAATTACCCACTCTCTTACGCCTAGTTGGTTTAGAAAATTTTTCGTTGTGCTTTTTTCTGGGCGCGATAACTTTATTCGCTTTAGCCAGCCACTCGATTTATCACTTATCGTGAACGAAAAAGCCGACGTAAATGAGCTACCACAAAAACTATTGCGTGTTGCTCGGGTGCACTTTAAACGTCAAAAACTGGCCGCTACGGGCCCTAAAATGCCCTCGCGCGAGCAATTATTTAACTCACTTTTGGCTTCGCCGACAATAAAAAAAGCAATTCAAGATGAAGCAAAGTCAAAAGGAATAAGCCAAACAGAAGCCCGCCAAAACGCGTTAAAACTACTAGATGAAATTGCCGCTAATTACTCTGAGGCAATGATACGTGTAGGCGACAGAATTTTAACCTGGCTGTGGACTAAGCTTTATAACGGTATAGATATAAAATACACCGAGCAGATTCATGAGCTAACAAATAAAGGCCACGAGATAATCTATATGCCGTGTCATCGCAGCCACATGGATTACTTGTTACTTACCTATGCTATATACCATCAAGGTTTGGTGCCGCCGCATATTGCCGCGGGCATTAATCTTAACTTTTTCCCTGCCGGTGGTATTTTTCGCCGCTCAGGGGCGTTTTTTATCCGCCGCTCGTTTGCCGGTAATAAACTTTACTCAGCCGTATTTAAAGAGTATTTAAGCCAGCTATTTATTAAAGGTTACTCAGTTAAGTTTTACACTGAAGGCGGGCGCAGCCGTACAGGCCGATTACTACCGCCAAAAACCGGTATGCTCGCCATGACGTTGCAAGCAATGCTACGCGGCATAGACCGCCCGGTTTCTATTGTGCCGGTATACATTGGCTATGAGCATGTAATGGAAATCAATACCTACTTAAAAGAGCTTGCCGGTAAAGATAAAAAAGGCGAGTCCATTTTTGGTATTTTTAAAGCCATTAAAAACCTTAAAAATTACGGCCGTGGTTACTTAAACTTTGGCGACCCTATTTCTATAAACCAATACTTAAACGACAACCAACCTGATTGGCGCGATGCAATACACCCTACCGATGTGCAAAAGCCGCAATGGCTAGGCCCTCAAGTAGCCGCATTGGCCGACCAAGTAATGGTAAAAATTAATAATGCCGCAGCACTTAACGCTGTGAATTTACTGGCTATGATTTTGCTAGTTAACGACAAACACGCGTTAAGTAAGCCTAAGCTATTAGCGCAACTAGATTTTTACTTACGCCTACAACGCGATGCAAGCTATAGCGATAAAGTCACGGCCCCCGATGAAACACCAGAGCAACTATTAACACACGCCATTAAGCTTAATAAATTTGATGTTATTAGCGATGAATTTGGCGAAATTATTGCAATTAACGATAAAGAAAAAACCCTGTTTAACTATTATCGTAATAATATTTTGCACTTATTTGCTGTGCCAAGTCTTATTGCTTTGCACTTATTTAAGCAACACAGTAGTACGGTTGAGCAATGCCAAAAGCTTGTTTCTGCTTTTTACCCTCTGTTTGCAAAAGAATGGTATTTACAGCCGCTAGATGAAAACTACATAAGCCGTATTTTGGCTAACTTTAGCGATCAAAACTTAATTGAGCTTGATGGCGATACCATTCATGTTACTAACACGAATGATTCGTTAGCCAAACTTGAAATGCTAGGAAGGTCGCTTAGCTTTACGTTGCAACGTTATGCCATTGTTGTGGGCTTTATTCAAACCAGTAACGGAATTGAAAAAGCCGAACTAGAGCGTGAAAGCCAAGTACTGGCGAACCGTTTAGGCACCTTACACGGCATTAAAACCCCGGAGTTTTTTGATAAAAAAGTACTGGTAAGCTTTATTGATAATTTACGCGGTGAGCTGCTAATTACTGAAGGTGAAAATGGTATTCACGGTAGTACACAACTGTGTGAAATATACATGTACTTAAAAACCTTATTACCTGCGCGTATATGGCAATCGGTTAGCGACATAGTGCAAGATCAATGTAATTAGCCGAGCTGTTATAATTTAAGCTTTAATTAAACACCATTAAAAAAGCTTCAACATTTAACATGTTGAGGCTTTTTTGTACGTTTAGTTATTAAACAGCAACGCTACATAGAGGCGCTTATCTCTTGGTAAAACCTTTAGCGAAAGCACTGCTAATTTGCGCTTAACAGCCAGTCTGTTGCCAGCAAGTCTAATCAAATTAACGCTGGCGCATCACCCCTTCTTGAATCGTTGATGCGACTAAATTACCTTGGCGGTCAAAAAACTGGCCTCTTACCAAGCCTCGCCCAGAACTAGCACTTGGGCTGTCTATGGTATATAAAATCCAATCGTCCATTCTAAATGGGCGGTGGAACCACATAGCATGGTCAATCGTTGCCACTTGCATATTTGGCTGCATAAACGATACGCCATGAGGCTGTAATGCCGTAGGTAAAAACTCAAAGTCAGAGGCATACGCTAATAAGTAATTATGAATGCGTTGATCGTCGGGCATATCGCCATTGGCTTTAATCCAAATGTGCTTTACGGGCTCAATAACCTCTGGCTTAAACGGGTTATGAAAAGTAACCGGGCGCATTTCAATGGGCATTTCGCGTATAAACTTATTACGGATCACCTCGGGTATGTGGTGGGCGTTTTCTTGATAAAACTCAAGCGACGAGCGAAGCTCCTCTGGTGGCGGTACATTAGGCATGGTTGCTTGATGCGATAAGCCTTCTTCTTCACCCTGAAACGACGCAGTCATATAAAAAATAGGTTTACCGTATTGAATAGCGCTTACTCGGCGGGTGCTAAAGCTTTTACCATCGCGGATGGTTTCTACGTCGTAAACAATCGGTTTTGCGGCGTCGCCGGGGCGTAAAAAGTAAGAGTGTAATGAATGAACAACACGTCCTTTTGGTAGCGTTTCTTTTGCAGCAGACAACGCCTGCCCCATTACTTGACCACCAAATACCGCTCTAAACCCTAGATCTTGGCTTTGCCCACGATATAAACCTTGTTCAATTTCTTCAAGTGACAATAACGATAATAAATCATCTAATACTTGGCTCATTTGCTGTTCTCTCAATCCCCAGATAAGCTAATGATACTATACAATGCAGCTATGTAAATCTAACTAAATGAGTAACGCTATGAATTATTGGCTATTTAAAACTGAGCCCGATGCTTTTTCGATTGATGATTTAAAAACAGCGCCGCAACAAACCACCCTGTGGGAAGGCGTGCGTAACTATCAGGCACGTAACTTTATGCGTGACGATATAAAATTGGGTGACTTAGTATTTATTTACCACTCTAGCTGCAAACAAGTAGGCGTTGTGGGTATAGCCACTGTTACTAAAGAAGCCTACCCCGACCCAACTCAGTTTGATTTAAATAGTGACTATTACGATGCGAAAGCCACGCCCGACAAGCCACGCTGGTTTGTAGTTGAAGTAACCTATAAAAGCCATTTAAACAAACGCGTAAGCTTAAAAGACATTAAAGCTAACGAGGCGATTAACGAATTAGCCCTTAAAAAAGCAGGTCGCCTTTCGGTAATGCCTGTCACACAAAACGACTGGGAGCAAATAATAGCCATGAGCAATTAAGCTCATTAAGCAAATATCAAGCTGTAATAGTAGCTAATCATTAACGGGCTAAAGCTTGGCTATGTTTGACCTCATTTGGCCGTGTTTGATACGATCCCCCGCGAGTTATAATTGGGGGATTAATGAAACTACTGTATTGGTTAGATGAATGGTTAACGCTTTGCCGTGATGAACAACAAACTAAGCTGCCTATGTGTGGCGGCGACCTACTCGGCGATGTGTATGTAAAATACGAATTTGTTGATTTAAATAAGCCCCTGCTTTTTACTTTTTCCCCCGCGGGCACCAACGTCCAAGAACACGACCTAACCGATGACTTTGCCCCTTGGGGCTATCACTTAGCGCAAAAACAAAATGTTAATGTAATTTCGTTCCAACATTTAGGCAAAAGCAATTGGTTTAGAAGCCGTAATTTAATCTTCTTTTTGGAGCAGTTATCAAGCTTACTTTCACCATTTAAGTGCCGCTTAGGCTATGGCCTTAGTCGCGGTGGTTTTGCTGTTGGTGCGTTTGCAAAATTACTTAAATTAGATCAGGTTTTATTTTTTCATCCTGTTAGCACCAAAAACACCGAAACAGTTCCGTGGGACACCCGCTCCAGCACAGAGCTTGCGCAGCAATTTGATTGGCAAAGTGAGTATAACGACCTCGATTTAGGCCATGCTAAGGGGTATATAATTTATGACCCCACCAATAAAATAGACCGCCTACATGCTAAGCGGTACCCACAACTGACTCATTTAAGAGTGTTTGGCATGGGCCACGGTACCCACGCAAGTTACCTCACCAAATTTGGCTTTTACAAACAAGTGGCTGTTGACTTTATACGCCACCAGCAAATTGATATAGCGCAGTTTCGTTTGCAAACCAAAACCTTGCGCTTAAAAGAAGAGTATTATCAAAGCCTAAATAAGGCAAATGCGAGTTCGCCTCACCGCTTGGCATTATTAAGTACAGCACATCAAATTTTAGCAGATGAAAAAGAAGTGCATGTGCAAGAACATCAGGCCAAAATAGATATTCAGCCGTTAATAGATGTCGCACTTAAACATCAAGATGAACACCCAAATGATGCTATTCAGTTATTAGAAGTTGCCCAACAAATAGTGCCAGATGATCCGCTGGTTGAGCACAAGCTCAAGCAGCTAGAATAGACCTATGACGGTTTATTCTTCTTTCTTTTTTTGTGACCATGCTTGGGCACAATCGTAAAATACATAAAAAGCCCCAGCCACGAAAAAATAATTACGCCTAATAACCAGCCGTTTTTTTCGTGGCCTTGGGTGCGCTTACTATTAACCACTATCACCACGGGTAATATATAAGCGCTTAAAATAATTATTAAAAATACTACTTCATTCATTATTTAACCTAAGCCTTGGTTATTTGGCCAAGCTTTGCCAATCTACTTCATTTGTTAGCACACGCTCAAGGGCAATGTAGTGCAGGATATCGCCCGCATTTACCTTGTAATCAAGTGGCGGATTTAAATCCATATTTTGTGCACTTAAGTTATGCGCCACCCCTAACAAAATAGCATTATAGTCATGCTTAAAATGGTGAAATAAAGTGCCAAACTCCATCTCTTCGCATTCACTTGGAATAGCTAGGCTAAACTGCGTGTCGCCGTGCAATGTAGATAATAGCTCTTCTTGTACTCGACTCGAGCCTGGATCTTGCATTGAGCGTACTAAAATCTCAGCCGACTTAGCGCTACTACACTCTACATTTTGGCAATGCTCAAGCAACATATCGACCTTGGTTTCATCTAAAAAATGCGCGCTAATGTGGCACTCATCTTTAACTAAACGGCTAATACGCAGTGCAGTTGTAAGTGTTTGGTCGTCATCTTGCCCATCAATAATAACTTTGTCGGCACGGCTTATAGCTACGCGCTCAAGCTCTTCTAAATCGGTAAAACTTGTTAGGCGGGCAAAGTCGACATTTTCGTTAGTTAAAAATGGGTGATCCATTTGCTCGGTCACCGCCAACAAAATACGGCGGTCGGTACGTTTGGTATCGGCAAGGATATAATCAATCATTTTTTTTGTTCGGGTATCGTGCCAACCAAAAATAATAATGTGGTTGTTACTGTGAGCAAAGTTTTTATCACCAGTCATAGCGCGCCTAATTAAGTAAGTCACTGTTTGCCCTGTTTTTCCTAACAGAACGCCAAATAAAGCTAATCCAAACGGAATTTGTATTAAAGCCACAACCCAACGCCCCAGCTCGCTGGTTGGGCTAAAATCGCCGTAACCCACTGTTGAGGTAGTTACTGTGTAGTAGTAAAAAAAGGTCGTAAACGAGGTAAGCGCTTGCTCATTTGCAATAAATAGCAGCCCCCAAGTCACTAACATATGAGCAAGTATTGCAAGCACCACGGCTTGCCAGCTCAGCTGATCGATATGAGCACGAACAAGTAGCGCTAGCCTCTTAAATATTACCGGCATGATACAAAATCTTTGTTAGTAAATTATCTATAAACAGTACGTTACTGTAAGCCATGCTTTTAAGCAACGTTTAAGCCTTTAAGTAAGGCCTGTTACCCTTTTAGGATTAAATTTTGTTCAACCTATAAGATGCTCAGGCCTTAAAATATAAGACTAAATGCGGGTTTGCTAATGTGCTAAGAGCATGATTAATTATAATAAGACTAAAAAACACACAGACACATTATGCTTAATAAAATTGCCACACCGTTTACCAAATTAGTAGAGCGCTACTTACCTGACCCTTTTATATTTGTCATATTGCTGAGCTTAATTACTTTACTCTCTGCCAGTATTTTTACCCCCGCAACACATATTGAAGTTATTAACGCATGGGGGAGTGGTTTTTGGAACCTGCTTAGCTTTGCCATGCAAATGCTGTTGGTGCTGATTACAGGTTACATGCTAGCAAGCACGCCCATTATCAATTCGTTATTAAACAAACTGGCGGCGCTTGCTAATTCAGCGCCAAAAGCGATTATTTTAGTCACGCTTATTTCGCTATTAGCCAGCTGGCTTAATTGGGGGTTTGGCTTAGTTATTGGGGCTTTATTTGCCAAAGCAATTGCAAGGCAGACACAGGTTGATTACCGCCTATTAGTTGCCAGTGCCTATTCTGGCTTTGTGGTGTGGCATGGCGGCTTAGCAGGCTCAATTCCGCTTACGATTGCTACCGAAGGGCACTTTTCACAAAATAGCATTGGCATAATTAGTACCGAGCAAACCCTATTTGCTGGTTTTAACATAGCAATATTAATTGGCTTATTTATTATTATGCCGTTGGTTAACCGCTACATGCTACCCAGTGATAAAAACAGCGTATATGTAGACCCAGCACTTATTAAAGAGCCCCCGCCCGCACATGAAAAAATTACTCGCCCTGCTCAGCATTTAGAACACACAAAGCTGCTTGGCATTTCGATTGGTTTACTTGGCCTTTGCTATTTAGGGTATTACTTTATAGTTGCAGGCGGTAGCCTAAACCTAAACAGCATTATTGCTGTGTTTTTGTTTTTAGCCATTACCTTGCACCAAACACCCTATAACTTGCTTAATAGCTTGCAACAAGCAATTCCCAGCGGTGCGGGTATTGTCATTCAATTTCCGTTTTACGCGGGCATAATGGCAGTCATGGTCGACAGCGGTTTAGCACAACAAATATCGCGTGGTTTTATAGCTGTTGCTGACGCCGATAGCTTGCCATTTTTTAGCTTTATAAGTGCAGGACTCGTTAATATGTTTGTACCTTCTGGCGGCGGCCAATGGGCAGTACAAGCACCTATTGTTATACCCGCAGCGCAAGAGCTGGGCGCCGATATATCACGTGTTGCTATGGCGGTTGCCTGGGGTGATGCGTGGACCAATTTAATTCAACCCTTTTGGGCTTTACCGGTATTAGCCATTGCAGGGTTAAAAGCGAAAGACATTATGGGGTTTTGTGTAGTGCAGTTATTTGTAACGGGGGTATTTATATCGCTAGTGCTGAGCTTTTACTAACCCTTAATTACGCGCAGTATTTAAGTATACTGCGCGTATAGCGATTAGCTCGATAAAATCGTCATCGGTAAACTAAGTATTGGGTTTTCTGAATCTGCAAAGTGCATCATAACCGCTACATGCCCAGCTACTACAATGGCGTACATAGCGGCTGAAAAGCCTTGGCCGTATTTATCAAGCGGCAATAAATGCGAGTAATGTCGGCCGCGCCATTCAAATACAATTTCCAGTGCGCCAACAAACAAAAAGAACACCAGCAACATTAAGCCAAATGTATAACTAAGCCATAATCCAAATAGCACGCCCAATAAGCACACACTTAAACCGACCCAAGAGCGCATTGAAAAGCTGATACTTTTTAAAACATGCCCACCATCAAGCGGTAAAATGGGTAGTAGATTAAATAAGTTAAGTAGTGCGCTTAATACCGCAACACCTGCAAATATATCCATTTCAGTGGCGTAATATAAAACCACACCCAGCACTGAGGTAAATAAACCAAACGCTGGCCCCATGAGGGATATAACTACATCTTGCCAGCGCGTTGTTATTTTATCGTCACTTACAGCCAATCCACCTACAAAGGGGATAAGGTAAATCCCTTTGGTTTTTATGCCAAAGTATTTCATGGCTCTAACGTGTCCGTATTCATGTACCACTAAACAGGCAATTAGCATTAGTGCAAATTCAATACTAAATAGCCATGCATAGCCGGCAACCGATGCACTCGCTAAAGCCACCTTAATTACTTTTGCACTTTTAAATAATTTAAAACCCAATGCCGCTAGCCCTAAAAAGCCTTTTTTGGGCTGGCTATTTACCGGCGCAGGTAAAGCTAGTTCAGTAGCAAACACACCATCAACAAATAACGATAAAGACTGCTCATGAACATGTGAGCTATCAATCCCTATTTGCTTATTATCTAAAGTAAATTCGGCGTAATGCTCTTTGGGTGTTGTAAAGCTTATGGCCTGTTGATTATGAAATATTTGTACTATTTTATGCCCAGATACCATTAGCATTAATGGTTGCTCTGCAAGCATGAGATCGATTTTTATCATGACTAAAACCAGTTAAAACAATGGCGCTAGTATACCGATGAATTTAAAAAACACGAATTGCCTTAAATCATAAGCGCAAAAGCACTTAGAAGATAAAAAATAATATAAAACTAAGCTGACAAAAGGCTGATCAGGCGCTATTTTTACAGTACTAATATATTAAGCAGTTACAAGGATAGAGCATGTCGATTTCGGTACCCAATATTTTAGTTGTGGATGACTCAAAGGCGATTTTAATTGTTATGGAGGCCATTTTATATGAGCTAGGAGTCTCGAATAAAGTTACAAAATGCCTGAGTGCTCAGCAAGCGCTAACTCATGTAACCGACGATATAAACTTTTACGATATTGTATTTACAGACTTAAACATGCCTGAAATGGATGGTATGGAGTTTATAAGAAAACTAGGCGAGCTTAATTTTACAGGCGCAGTAGTTATAATTTCGGAGATGGATCATAAGGTTATTAACCTAGCTGCCAATTTAGCGCGCCATAGCAATATTCATTTAGTCGCAAATTTAGCTAAACCCGTGCAACTTAGGCAAGTAAAAACCGTTTTACAAAAAGCAAAGCACTTAGCAGTACATAACGACCTTTCTCATGCCTCTATTTCAGAAAAAGCATTGCATGAGGCAATCAATTTAAACGAGATAATCCCTTACTATCAGCCAAAAATAAATTCTCAAACCAGTGAAATAGAAAGTATTGAGGTGCTAGCGCGCATCGTTAAAACGCATACTGGCGAAATCATCTCGCCCAATCGGTTCATTTCGTTATCGGAGCAATCGGGGTTAATTAATCAAATTACCTTTAGCTTATTTGAGCAAGCCACCAGCGATTTAAAAGCTATACGTACAAACATTACGGCGCATCTAAAACTGGCTTTTAACCTATCTCCCACTCAACTAGATGATTTAAGCTGCCCCAACAAGCTGATGCTTATATTGCAGCTCAATGAGCTATCACCTAGTGATATAATTTTAGAGATTACCGAGCAACATGCGCTGTCTAGCCTTTCTCAGCTAGAAACCTTAAACAGATTAAGAATGCATGGCTTTGGCATATCATTGGATGACTTTGGTGTTGGCTTTACCAACATGAACCAGATTAAGCGCCTGCCTTTTACTGAAATAAAAATTGACCGTACACTTATTAGTAATATTGAAACAGATCAGTTTTCGCAAGTGGTGGTCAGCTCACTGGTTGATATTGCCAGTCAAGAGCAACTAGCCCTTGTGGCCGAAGGCGTAGAGCGCGCCGAAGAATCGCTCTACTTAAAAAACTACCGCACTAATTTAGCCATGCAAGGATTTTTGTTTACCTGCCCTAAAGCCAAAGACGATTTTATAGAGTGGGCACTAAACTGGGTAAATACGACGGGGGGCACAATTAAACGCTAACCTTCAACCCCGTCGTAATTATTTATTATCTCAGGGCGTGTCGTCATCTTCACTAACTATGTGCTCGCTGCTTGCTAAACGCTGGCGCCAGCGCTGCTTGGCAACCATACGCATATTGGTCGATTGGTCGCGCTCATCAACAATTTCAAGCCCCATAAGGGCTTCTATCATATCCTCGAGGGTTACAATGCCTTGAACATCACCGTATTCATCAACAATTAAACATATGTGAGTACGTTGTTTAAGTAAGGTTTGTAGTAGCGATGACACATTATGCCTTTCGGGTACCGTATGAATAGGCTTAACTAATTTGCTAATTTTATAATCGGTACCTAAGCGGTGATAAGCCAACATAATGTCGTTTTTATGCACAAAGCCAATTATGTCATCGGCGTCTTTATCAAACACTAACACGCGCGAAAATGATGACGAGCCGTGCTCGCTCATGTACTGATCGACCGTTAACCCTTTATGTACTTTATACAGCACAGTGCGCGGCGTCATTAAGTCGGTTAATTTCGCATGCCTAAAATGTAAAAGGTTGCGGATTATTTCTGACTCATCGGCATGGATTGCCCCTGTTTCGGTGCCTATATCTGCCATGGCTTCTATTTCTTGGCGAATATAAAAAGCCTCATCGTGCTTGGCCCCCATTAAATTAGTAAGCTTTTGAGCAAGCCACACAAATGGTTTTAGCGATATCACTAAAAAGCGTAAAGAATAGGTCACGCTAGGGGTTAAGGCACGCCAATAATTGGCCCCTAAGGTTTTTGGAATAATCTCTGAAAGTACTAATACTAAAAGTGTCATTATGGCAGAGGCAATTCCTACTGCCGCATCTGAAAAAACCACAGCGGCTTGTGCACCCACACCTGCAGCGCCAGCGGTATGGGCCACTGTGTTAAGCGTTAGTATTGCAGCAAGCGGTTGATCTACATTATTTTTTAGTTTTTCGAGCTGCTTTGCAAGTTCAGGCTGTTTTTTGCGTAATAGCGCCACATAGCTGGGCGAAATACTTAACAGTACAGCTTCCATTACAGAGCATAAAAAAGAAATAACGATGGCAGCAACCATGTACACAATCAGTAAAGTCACTTTTTCTCCGATGAGTTGAACATATGGGCATGGTAACAATACATGCTATATTTGGCCAAATAACTATCAATAATAGGCACAAATATGAGAATTAGCTCACCTTGGACCACAAAAAATAAATTACTAAAACAAGCAGCTACCTTTTTTGCTCTTGGCAGCTTGAGTTTGACAGCAATAGCAGCCCCGCTTGATAAATCAAATATCGAGTTTATTGGCCCTTTAGGCGAAAACATGCAAGTTAAGCCATTTCAAACACCACACGGCCAAGTCATTATTAATAACTTATTAGAGCAGTTGCAACGTAATACGCAAAGTGTGTCTGTATTTGGTAAAAAGCATAGCTGGCAGCCGTTTAATAAAGTAAACGCACTTACTTTAGGTGGCCTACAAGCGCTTAAGTTCAATATTGAAACAACCCGCTATAGCCAAGGCACATTAACTATAAAAGGGATAGAAAACGCTCAGTTGTTTATTGATGCCAAGCTTCAAAAAGGCGATAACCACACATACTCTTTATCGTTAACTAATGGCTCTCATAGTGTGATTGTAGTGGCGCAACAAGTGGCTAACTGGAACAACGTTTCTCTCGATTTTGAACCCAAAGCCGACACTGACAACATTACAATTAACACCTCTACAACTAAGCGACTTTCAGCCGAGCAACTTTTTGATGCACCCACCATTAGTGGACTTTCTTTAGCGCCCGATGCTAAGCAATACGTTACCAGCACACGCAGCTATTCAAATAAAACGGCCAACCAAGCAAACGTGGTAACTGAGCTTAAAAATAGCCAAAATCAAACCTTGTATCGCTTTGAAGGCCAGCAACCAAGCAATATGGTATGGAGCCCCAATAATCAATTTTTAGTTTATATGTTAGGGAGTGAACTAAAACAGCTAAACCGTAAAAACCTCAGCATTAAAACATTGGCCAGAGAGCTTGAAGGCGCAAGTAACTTTAATTTTTATAATAATAACAGCCTTATTTTTAGCTGGTCTAAAACCCCCGAAGACAACAACAGCTTAACTAAGCACTACAAAGGTCTTCAAGATAGATGGTCATACGCACGCAACGTAAGTCAGCTCTATATGTTAGACACCCACAGCGGTTTAACCAAAGCGCTTAGCCAAGGCCCTATTTCGCATAGCTTTGAAGATGCAAACACTAATCGTGGCAAAGTATTAATGAGCCGCCAAGTTATGGTTATGCAAGCCACCACCCACCCAGAAACTGAACTGGTGGAACTTGACTTACAATCGAATAAAATAACGTCTTTTGGTAAATTTAAAACCTTTAACCATGCAAAGTACGCCAACAAAGATGTGTACGTTGTTGCTGGCCCAGATTTTAAAAATGGCGCAGGCCGTGCACTTCCAAAAGGGATGTTAGCTAATAATTACGACGGCCAATTGTACTTACTTAGCGATAACGGTAAGAATGTAAAAGCGCTTAGTAAGCAGTTTGACCCCGCTATAGGTGAATTACATGTGCTTGATAATGGCGATGCGCTTATAAAAGTAACCGAGCAAGATACCCAACCTTTGTATTTATATGACTTGAGCAAACAGCGCTTTAAAAAACTTAATACGGGTTTAGATATCGTTGAGCAATTTAGCTACTCGCACGAGAGAAACCCGCAAGTGCTACTAAGCGGTACCACAGCATCCACCCCTCAGCAGCTTAAACGCTTAAATATAAGTAAAAATAAAACAGACCTAATCTGGGACTCTAAGCCGCTTGCCTACGCTAATACACAAATACCGACTCTGGAAGAGTTTAACTTTACAAATAAAGACGGCGTAGAAATTACAGGCCGTGTGTACATACCTACCAACTTAGATAAAACTAAAAAACACCCTGCACTTGTCTATTACTACGGTGGCACCTCACCGGTTACCCGTGGTTTTACAGGGCGCTACCCATTTAACTTGTGGGCAGCAAATGGCTATGTTGTTTATGTATTGCAGCCAACAGGGGCAACTGGTTTTGGGCAAACATTTTCTGCTCAGCACGTTAACGCCTGGGGCGATTATACCGCTAGCGATATAATGCAAGGTACACACGCCTTTTTAAAAAAATACGATTTTGTTGATAGCAAAAAAGTGGGTAATTTAGGCGCCTCATACGGAGGCTTCATGACCATGCTACTTGCCACCAAAACAGACATGTTTAGTGCATCTATTGCGCATGCGGGTATATCAAACTTAACCTCGTATTGGGGCGAAGGTTGGTGGGGGTATTTATACTCAGGCGAAGCATCAAAAAATAGCTTTCCGTGGAATAACGCTTCGCTTTATAGCGATCACAGCCCTGTATTTCATGCCGATAAAGTAACGACCCCTTTACTGCTGTTACACGGCGATAGCGATACCAATGTACCTGTTGGCGAAAGCTTAACCATGTATACCGCCTTAAAGCTTTTAAATAAAGACGTAGAGCTTATTGAATATAAAGGCGCCGACCATCAAATTTTTGCTCGTGATAAACGCTTTGATTGGTGGAACACCATGCTCGCTTATTTTGATAAACAACTAAAAGGCGAACCACAGTGGTGGGACGCAATGTATTCAGATAAGTAACACAGCGCTCAGCACATTTTTAGCTAAATGTGCTGAGCTTACTCACATAAACAGCAACCTTAGGTAAGCCGCCTTTTATATCTGAAACATAAAGTTACCGAAAAGTTACACCGCCCCCTTCTCAGCATTTAACGATTGGTGCTACCATACAGAGCTATAAATATACAAAAATAAGTCCTATGGCAATTAACGTTTTATTGGTTGAAGACGACGAGCTACTCGTTAAGCGCATCCAAAATCACTTTACAGACACCGAATTTTCGATAGAAATAGACCCCACAGGTGCCGATGCCCTAAACATAGTTAGGCAACGCGTAAACCTGCGCAGTGCTATTTCTCTTGCCATTATTGATATTGTATTACCCAAGCGTGATGGGTTGCAGCTTGCCAAAGAGCTCAACACTTTGACCGATATTGGCGTGATTGTTTTATCTAGCCGCGACTCTCAAGCCGATCGTATTGCCGGGCTTGCACAAGGTGCTGATGACTATATTTGTAAGCCTGTTGATTTATTAGAACTTGAGCTGCGCATGCGCGCACTTTATAAACGTATTGCAATTAATCAAGACGATGATGAAAGCGAAGAGTTTATAGAATACGCCGACTTTAAGCTCCACCCCGATAACCGCACATTAATTACCTCATCAGGTATTGAATCGCGCTTAACCGAAGCCGAGCACAAAGTGCTAATTTGTTTAATTAGCAACGCAGGTAAAGCAACCTCGCGAGAAAAAATATCAGAAGAAATAGGCCAACCAGATTGGAGCCCAAATGACCGTACCGTGGATGTTTTAATTGGCCGTTTGCGTAAAAAACTATACGATGAAAAAGACCAAAAACGCATTGTAACCGTGCGCGGCAAAGGTTACATGCTCTCAATTTAGCGCATTAAAATTTTAAACACAGAAAAACGCAGCAGGCTCCGAGCTTGGCACCTTAAAATAATTAAGCATTGTTGCGGTTCGGTATTATTTCCAGCAGCGTTTAGTTTATTTAGTTAACTGCGCTAGTAACCGCTCAAAAGCGCGATAATTTAGCGCCTCTTTTAGCTCTTCTAAACTAATATGCTCTGCACCTTTTAAGTCACTAATAGTACGCGCCACTTTAATAACCCTATGGTAAGAGCGCGGCGATAACGACAGCTTTTCGCTAGCGCGTGCTAAAAACTGCAACTCAGCCGGAGCTAAAGTGCAATGTATATTCATTTCTTTATTATTTAATCGTGCATTAACCTTACCTTGGCGCTTTAGCTGTGCACTGTAGGCCGCTTCTACTCGGGCTCTTACTTGGGCGCTGGTTTCTTCAGGCTCGGTACTTTGTAGTTCAACACTTGTTAGTCGCGGTAGCTCTATTTGTAAATCGATACGATCGATAAACGGGCCTGATACGCGCGATAAATAGCGCATCACTTGGTCAGGTGTTGCTCGCTTATCATTATGACACCCGGTAGGGCTTGGGTTTAGTGCGGCTATAAGCTGAAACTGCGCCGGAAACTCCATTTGCCTTGCTGCCCGCGAAATAACCACCGAGCCGGTTTCCATGGGTTCACGCAGCGAATCAAGTACCTTACGTTCAAATTCCGGAAGCTCGTCCAAAAATAACACCCCGTTATGCGCAAGTGAAATTTCACCCGGTTTAGGGTTTGAAGAGCCACCAACTAAAGCGACTGCCGAGCATGTGTGGTGTGGGTTTCGAAAAGGCCGCTGGCGCCAATTATTTAAATCAATTGATTGGCCAATAATAGAATACAGTGCAGCCGTTGATATTGCTTCATCGTCTGACATGGTTGGCATTATCGTCGCCATACGCTGCGCTAGCATAGATTTACCCGTACCAGGTGGACCTAAAAAAAGTAGGTTATGGCCTCCAGCGGCGGCTATTTCTAGCACTCGCTTAGCACCGGGTTGGCCTTTAACATCACTTAAATCGAGTAAAAAGTCGGGAGACTGGGCGCAATCTGGGTATTCAATATTTAAAGGTAGTGGCTGCTGATTTAATAAATCCCCCCATACTTCTTGTAACGAGTTAACCGCTTTACGCTTAACGCCGTTCACCAAACTTGCGAGGCTATCGTTGGTAAAAGGTAAAAAGCAGCAACGGTTTTGCTCTTTTGCAGCAAGTACAGAAGGCAAAATGGCATTAACTCCCCGCACTTCACCATTAAGGGCAAGCTCACCGTAAAATTCATATTTATGTATATCTGGACACACTACCTGCCCCGAGGCCACTAAAATACCTACGGCAATGGCTAAGTCAAAACGCCCGCCATCTTTAGGTAAATCGGCAGGAGCTAAATTTACGGTAATACGTTGATCAGGGAAACCAAATTGAGAGTTTTCTAGGGCGCTACGCACCCTGTCTTTTGATTCTTTAACTGAGGCCTCTGGCAGCCCAACAATATTAAATGCCGGTAAACCATTACCTAGGTGTACTTCTACAATAACCTCGGGGGCGTTTATACCCACTTGGGCACGAGAGTAAATGCGAGCTAGCGACATTCCTTATCCTAATTAATGGTTTAATTAAGTAGTTTAGTCAGAATATTTAAAAACGTGTACTGTGATTTGCCATTTAATAGCCGCAATACGAAGCAATAAGGTAGTTAGCATTGCCATTACCATGGCAAGTTCGGTCGCGAACGCAAAATGAATTCCCAGCGTATAAACTACACCGCCAGCAATACAGGTAATAGCGTATAACTCACCTTTTAGCAGCATAGGAATTTCGCGAGCAAGCACATCACGGAGCATGCCCCCGAAGCAACCGGTAATTACACCCATAATAATTGCGGTCATATTTGGCATGCCGGCTAGTAAGGCTTTTTGGGTGCCCATTACCGCAAAAAATGCTAAACCAAATGCATCGGCAATTTGTAATGTGTAGTGCGGAATCGACTTTTGCTTGTTAATAAGCCGCGTGGTAATAAATACCGCGGCTAAAATAGCATAAAAAAAACTTTGATCGTGTAGCCAAAATACCGGAACATCTAATATGAGATCGCGAACCGTACCGCCCCCAATCGCTGTTACCGCTGCTAATACTACAACCCCAAAACCATCCATTTTCTTTTCGTGTGCGACCAAAGTACCTGTAACAGCAAACACAGCAATGCCGATTAAATCAAACCAGTGATAAAGTTCAGTCATGAGGAACAACCCAAAATTATTTGTGCCGTTTTAACACAAACTATACAAAGTTTTAAGTAATAACGTATTTTTAGAGAAGTTTATAATATTTATAGATATTACTTGGGGTATAAATCTAAGAGTGTTTTATAGGGAAAGAAATATAAATTTTAGGCATAAAAAAACACGCCTTAAGCGTGTCGTTTCATTTTATGTATTTCAGTGGTTGCGGGAGCCAGAGCTTATGAAAGGTGAACCGACGACCTTTGCTGGCTTATGCAGAGCTGAGCCCGACGAGCTATTCATTTCACTTAATTTTAGGCATAAAAAAACACGCTTTAAGCGTGTCGTTTCATTTTATGTATTTCAGTGGTTGCGGGAGCCGGATTTGAACCGACGACCTTCGGGTTATGAGCCCGACGAGCTACCAGGCTGCTCCATCCCGCGCCTGAAATATGTATACTTATTTAGCGTTGCTTACATTACAACGTGGCTGCCAACTCCCTAAAGGAAATTGGTTGCGGGAGCCGAATTTAAAACGACTACCTTTGCTGGCTAATGAAGAGCTGAGACCGACAAGCTTTTCTTTAACTAACATTTTACAGTAACCTCAAACCCCTAAAGGAAATTGGTTGCGGGAGCCGGATTTGAACCGACGACCTTCGGGTTATGAGCCCGACGAGCTACCAGGCTGCTCCATCCCGCGCCTGTATATTTTAAGTCTATCGACTACTTAATTTAATCTCTTAAGTTAGAGTTTACAGTAACCAAGCTTTTAAAAAAATTGGTTGCGGGAGCCGGATTTGAACCGACGACCTTCGGGTTATGAGCCCGACGAGCTACCAGGCTGCTCCATCCCGCGCCTGTAATTTCTTTGAAATAGTTTCGTGTTAATAACGAGCCTGTTTCGAAGAGAGCGCTATAATATAGGAATAAACTTATATTGCAAGGCTTTAACTAGTTAATTGTGTTCAACCGAACAAAAAGCAATCAACAAGCACTATAAATAGCTATCTCTGGTGTGGGCTTATCATTTTTTGAAACTCCCAATCTGGGTGTCCCATTACAATAAAGTCAGGATTTTCAGTGCTCTCACGCTGGTTATAAGTAAGCGGATTAAATTCTGCATCGGTTATACACCCGCCCGCTTCTTCTACAATAACTTGTGACGCGCCGGTATCCCACTCGCCTGTAGGGCCAATTCGTAAAAAGCAGTCGGCTTTACCCTCGGCAACTATACATGCTTTTAGCGAGCACGAGCCTACTGCAATAGTGGCAAACTGCGTATTTAAATACTGACTGACCGCTTCAATTTTTTGTCTACGGCTTACTGCCAACGTTAGGTTATCGGGTGTTGCTACCGACATTTTTGTGTCACTACCATTTTCTCGTTTAAATGCCCCCTGATTAGCAGTAGCAAAGTAAGTGATCCCTTTTGCTGGCCAATGAATCACACCTAAAACGGGGTGATTATTTTCAATAAGTGCAATGTTAACGGCAAAGTCACCACTTTCTAAAATAAACTCCCCAGTGCCATCCATCGGATCTAATAACCAATAGCGCTGCCAGTTCTTTCTTTGGGCAAGTGCCGGAATAGGCGTTTCTTCCGACATGATAGGAATGTCGGGCGCAAGCGCTTTTAAACCAGCAACAAGCACATCGTTAGACGCTAAGTCTGCTTTTGTAACAGGCGTAGAGTCTGATTTTTCTTGCTGGCCAATATCGTCTTTTTTATAAATAGCCATAATGGCATCGCCTGCATTTTGTGCAAGTTCAATACAAGGCTCTAGTAATTTATTCATTTGCAGCTCCAGACGCTAAATACTTATTTAATAATAGCAAAGCGGCAACACTGCGAGCTTCGGTAAAATCGTCTTGCTCTAATAATGACTGCCAATCTGTTAATGGCCACTTAACAACCACTAAAGGTTCGGGCTCATCACCTTCTAACGTTTGCGGATATAGTTGCTTAGCAAATAAAATATGCATGGTCGCGTTAAAGTAACTTGGCGCCATTGATACTACTTTGAGCGGCTCAAAAAATTCAGCACCAAAACCCACTTCTTCTTTAAGCTCTCTGTTTGCAGCTTGCTGTGGTGTTTCGCCTGGGTCTATCAAGCCTTTAGGAAAGCCTAATTGGTAGTCGTTTGTGCCCGCGCAATACTCACGTACCAGTAGCATTTCGTTATCGGCAGTTATTGGTACAATCATTACAGCCCCGCGGCCACCGCCACGTATGCGCTCATACTGGCGCTCTTCGTCATTAGAAAACTTAAGCTCTAACGATTCAACAGTAAATAAACGGCTTTTAGCAACTACATTGTTACTAATAATTTGAGGCGGAGTTGGGTGCTTTTTCTGTGTCATTGGCGTTATTTTGCTATCATGGCAGTTGTGCTTAATCATAAACTTTTCACAAGGAAAAGCCCATGCTAAATTGGTCAAAAATCGATACCGTTTTACTCGATATGGACGGAACATTACTCGATTTACATTTCGATAGTCACTTTTGGCTTAACGTTGTACCAGAGCAACTTGCGCTCACTCGCAATATTACCCTTGATGAAGCAAAAGCCGATATGCACAAACGCTATCAAGCGGTAAGTGGTCAAATACAGTGGTATTGCTTAGATTATTGGCAAGAGCAACTCAATTTACCAATAATGGAATTAAAACGCCAAACCCAGCACTTAATAAAAGTACGCGAAGATGTGCCCCACTTTTTAACAGAGTTAAAAAAAGCAGGTAAAGAGCTAATTCTTTTAACTAACGCCCACCCTGAAAACGTCATGCTTAAATTTGAACATACCGCGATAGATAATTATTTAGATGGCGTGGTGTCTACTCATCAATACGGAGTGAGTAAAGAGCAGCAAAGTTTATGGCATCAAGTACAAAAAGACTTAGGGTTTAATAAGCAGCGCACTTTGTTTGTTGATGACAGTGTGCCAGTTTTAAATGCTGCTCGAGAATACGGCATTGAACATTTACTTGCGGTGGCTAACCCAGATAGCCAGCAACCACATAATGTAATAGCCGATTACTTAAACGTAACCGACTACAGAAACATAATCTAGCAGCTAGATTATTGTTGCGGGTAACGCGCCACTAGGCCTTGATATACTAACTTTGCAAAGTCGGCATGTTCGGTATCAAGGCTTTTAACGACTTCGACTAAATGCTCGTTATCCTCTTGGCCATTCCATACTTTGATGTAGCTGCCATCTTTGTAGCCATGATCTTGGCGAAAAAAGTTTAACGTGTTTTTACCTACGTAACCGCGGTATAAATCGTCAATATCCATCCCTATTTGCGCCATACACCCTGCAAACGCGGCCGCGTTAAAGGTTTTATTTGCAACTGCTGAAGCTGCTAATATTTCAAGAGTTTGTTTAAAGTCATCTGCGGCCTGTGGTGCGCTAAGTTCTTGTTCTAGCTGCTTAGCTAACTCTTCGTAAGAGGTTGTTCCGTCAATTCTTAACGACAAACCAAAATGAAATATATCAACCAATTCTAGAATGACTTGCTCGGTGTCTGGGGTTTGTTTTTTCCACCACTTCCAACCGTAATGATCTAGCATTTCTGCACACTCTACCCAAATGGCTCTGTACCACTCAAAGCCTTGGCTAAACCATTGATCATGAACTTTAGTGTTCATGGCATTTTGCATTTCTAGCATTACTACTAGCTTATTTAAGTTGGCTGACATATCGTTTCCACTTGAGCTTTTAAATTACGCTTATGATACAGGCAAATAATAAAAAGTGCATTTTTGATCTATTATAAACAGCACATAAAAACAGGGCAGGAAATAATGATGAGTAAAGTGTTACTGCACACCTTGGCGACTATTGTAATGGCTGCTTTTTTAGTAACGAATGCGCAAGCAAGTACAGAAGGAATTGCTGCAGCCCCCGAGCAAGTATCACCATTATTACCGGGCTTAAGCGTGCCTAATATAACGCTCAAAGATCAACATGGTAATAATGTAGAGTTACAAAAGCGCTTTGCTGAAAAAACAACGGTGCTTATTATTTACCGCGGAGGTTGGTGTCCTTATTGCTCAAAGCAACTGGCTAATATACAAAAAATTGAGCAGCAACTCGCTAATTTAAATGCGCAAATTATTGCAGTATCACCAGATAGTCCAGAAAAACTAGCCCAAAGTAAAATAAGTTCGCCAAATTATTTACTGCTTTCAGATGATAGCTTAACCCTAGCAAAAGCCTTAGGTTTAGCTTATTTTTTAGATGATAAAACAGCTGCTATCTATCGCAATAAGCGCGGTGTTAACTTTGTTGATGCCCAAGGCAAGGTAAACGTCGCCTTACCTGTACCGGCTGTATTTGTAATTGATAAAAGCGGCGTTGTTTATTTTCAGTACGCAAACCCTAATTACAAAGTACGTTTAACAGAGGAGCTATTATTAGCTGGCGTTAAATCAATAGAAAATCAATAATCTGTAGTTATACCAATCGACTTAAATATTTAATCATTCTAGGGTGCTAAATAGAGCGCTATAAATGCCTAATAACTTAACACCATTGATATTACAAAAAAGGCCAACTAGGTTGGCCTTTTAAACGTTTAACGCGAGCCACTAAACTCAGCCCACGACTCTATTAAATCTATAAAATCTTCAAAGCCACAACCACTCACTAGGCCATTTTCTTCAAGCATTAAGTCATCATCTTGATAGGCGACTAAATCTTCGCTGTCTTGGTGTAGAGCATGGGCTTCAAATAAGGCTTCGTCTTTAGAGAGTATTAAGTCTATCTCTTGGCCTTTTAACGTTATTGGCTCGTAACTTGTTTTTACCGAGCTAATAAGTGCTTGTACCATCGCGACTTTTTCTTTGCCAATTTCTTCGTTTAACCAGCGGCCAATTAGGGCATGCTCGCTGCTTATTTTAATGCGCAGCCCACTAATAGGGTCACGTATAAATTGATATTCCATAATTTTTACTTTTAGAACGCTAATGCACTAATTATACCCATAAATAGCCTTAAACACCGACCCTAAAACGCAAAATAGCGCCAATGGGCGCTATTACTTATTTTATGATCACTAATCTCTGGAGCGGTATCTCGCGGCGTCAATTATTGCCCAAACGTATACTATCGCGGCAATAATCCCTGGCACAACTAAAAACCACAGTGCGGCACCGCCAAAAAAGAAAATAGCAAATAGTAAAGCAGCTAAAATACGCCCTTGTACTAATTGACCTAAACCGGGGAAAAATATATTACATAGTGCTGCAATTACATTACCACCTGAACCTTGTCCTGACATACTCACCTCTGTAGTTAATTAATTTTAAGTTTTAGTTATTTACTTACTATCACACTTTATGCCAATTTATTAAAGCTTAAAAATCAAATAGTTAAATTACTACTAAATAACTGCTTTAGTATTTTTTACTAAATATAGGTCAATTTGATTATTTTTATTATTAATTATCGTTACTTAAGAGTACACAAAAGCGACTAAGGGATTAGTTTTACAAGTATTTTTAGAATAGCTGTTCATAAAAACAGTATTTTATTTAGCCTAACAAAAACACCTGTTATACTGCCCTCATTATTGATTGAAAAGGCGTAACGATGGACGTTTCTGAATTACTCGATGGCTTAAATGACAAACAACGCGATGCCGTTGCAGCCCCACTACAAAACATGCTGGTATTAGCAGGTGCTGGTTCGGGTAAAACACGTGTTTTAGTTCATCGTATCGCGTGGTTAATGCAGGTTGAGCAAGCATCGCCTTATAGTATTTTTGCGGTTACCTTTACTAATAAAGCCGCTAAAGAAATGCGCACCCGTGTTGAAGAAACCCTTAAAGCCCCTGTCGGTGGCATGTGGATTGGTACATTCCATGGTTTATCACACCGTATTTTGCGCGCTCATCACCGTGAAGCAAACCTGCCAGAAGCCTTTCAAATTTTAGACTCTGACGATCAACTTAGAATGATCAAGCGCTTATTAAAATCAATGAATATTGATGACAAAAAATGGCCCGCCAAACAATTTGGCTGGTACATCAGCGCTAAAAAAGATGAAGCCCTGCGCCCTAAAGATATTCAAGCCTACGATATAAACGAGCAAATGATGCTGCGTGTATATGCCGCCTATCAAGAGGCGTGTGACCGTGCAGGTTTAGTCGATTTTGCAGAAATACTGCTACGTAGCTACGAGGTTCTTAAAAATAACCCTACGCTACTACGCCATTACCAGCAGCGCTTTGCCCACATGCTGGTAGACGAGTTCCAAGATACCAATACCATTCAATACGCATGGTTAAAGCTACTTGCTGGTGATACACAAAGCATTATGATTGTAGGCGACGATGACCAGAGTATTTACGGCTGGCGCGGCGCTAAAATAGAAAACATTAAACGCTTTTTAACTGATTTTGACGCCGAAACTATTCGTCTTGAGCAAAACTACCGCTCAACCGCGACCATTCTAAAAGCATCTAATGCGCTAATTAAAAACAATTCAGAGCGCATGGGTAAAAGCCTTTGGACCGATGGTAACGAAGGCGAGCCTATATCAATTTATGCCGCCTTTAACGAGCTAGACGAAGCCCGCTTTGTAAGCAGCAAGCTACGCAGCTGGTTAAATGCTGGTAATGCGTTGCAAGACGCCGCTATTTTATACCGTAGTAACGCGCAATCTCGTGTACTCGAAGAAGCCATGCTGCAAGAAGGCTTAAAGTACCGTATTTACGGTGGTATGCGATTCTTCGAGCGCCAAGAAATTAAAGATGCGCTATCGTACTTACGATTAGTAGGAAACCGCCAAGATGACGCCGCATTTGAGCGTGTAATTAACACCCCTGCGCGTGGTATTGGCGATAAAACATTAAGTCATATACGTGATTGTGCACGTGCTGAGTCTCTGCCTCTTTGGTACGCAGCTAAAGCTATTGTTGAACAACAGCATTTATCTGGCCGCGCGGCAGGTGCAGTATCTAAATTTGTAGAGCTGGTTGAGCACATAGAAGACAAAATTAGTGACCTTACACTGCAAGAGCAAGCCAAATACGCTATTCAAACCTCTGGCCTTATGGCTATGTACCAAGCTGAAAAAGGTGAAAAAGGCCGAGCTCGCGTAGAAAACTTAGAAGAGCTTATCAGTGCCTGCGATCAGTATGAACTCCCCGAAGAAGAAGAGTTTAGCTCACCACTACAAGGCTTTTTAGCTTATACATCGCTTGAGTCTGGTGAAGGCCAAGCCGATGAACACGAAGACGCTGTGCAAATGATGACTCTTCACTCTGCTAAGGGCTTAGAGTTTCCACTTGTGTTTATGGTAGGCGTTGAAGAAGGCATGTTCCCATCGCAGCAAAGTAATGAAGAGTCAGGGCGCTTGGAGGAAGAACGCCGCCTTTGTTACGTGGGTATGACCCGTGCCATGGACAAACTTTACATAAGCCATGCCGAAAGCCGTCGTTTATACGGCCAAGAAAAGTACCATAGCCCGTCGCGGTTTTTACGCGAAATACCCGAAGATTGCGTAGAAGAAATTCGTATTAAAACACAGGTATCACGACCGCCTGCTGCAGGACGTTTTAGCGCATCAGTAAGCCATGCTGTATTTGAAGAAAGTGGTTTTAACTTAGGCCAACGTGTACTGCACGCTAAATTTGGTATTGGCACTGTGCTTAATTACGAAGGCAGCGGCGCGCAATCGCGTGTGCAAGTAAACTTTGATGACCTTGGTAGCAAATGGTTAGTAACCGCATATGCACGACTTCAAGCTGTATAAGCACTGTGTTGAGCAATTAACGCAGCAACTAACTGGCGCTAAGCATCGTCAGTTAGTGCTTATTACAGGCCAGCCTACTTGGTGCTATGAACTATTAAGCGCGTTAACCCGTTCGGATGATGTAAAGCTACTTTCAAGCAGCCTTGCCAATGCAAGTTGGCCTGAGCATACTCATCAACTACTTGGGCAAGAGTTTCCTCACGCCGTTTATGATGGCTTTAGTGGCATTTACCCCGATAAACTCGCTGCATTAGCCGGCACCGTAAAAGCCGGCGGGCTTTTATTTTTATTACTACCTGATTTACAACGTCTAGCCTCATGGCAAGACCCTGCGCTGCAAAGCGTGCAGTCTTATGGGTGTAGTAATCAACAAAGCTATTTTAATTTACGTTTTTCTCGCCTTTTACAAACCCTACCCGCCATACACTTTGATGAACACACTGTTTTTAAACAGCCGCCGCTCAAAAGCAATGTAACAAATAAAATTGAGTATCAGGCGCAGCAACACTGCGTTGAGCAAATAATTAAGGTGGCCACAGGACGTGCGAACAGGCCTTTAATTATTAATGCCGACAGAGGGCGAGGAAAATCAGCCGCGCTAGGTCTTGCAGCCGCAGCATTACATGATAAAAAAATCATTGTATGCGCAACACAATTTAGAGCCACCCATAGCTGTTTTAAGCATTTAGCTAAAACCTTACAGGTGGAATACAAGGCTCAGCAAAAACATTTAGCTAATTTACAATACATGGCGTCCGATGCACTGCTTAATCAGTTGCCGCAATGTGATTTATTACTGGTCGATGAAGCCGCCGCAATACCTGTCCCACTACTGTTAACCATGTTAAAGCACTACCCGCGTATAGTCTTTGCAAGCACCTTGGTAGGCTACGAGGGTAATGGCCGAGGCTATACCATTCGCTTTACGCAACATATTAAAGCAAATTACAAAGCGGCAAAAATTGTAAACTTAGAAGAGCCTTTACGCTTTGCCAAGGGCGACCCTCTTGAGCAACATGTACGCACACTCTTTGCTTTAGATGCACAATATAACGAATACCCACCCGCTTTAAATAGCATTGAGCACGTTGAAGTCACTCAACAGCAACTCGTTGACAATGAGCCTTTACTGCAGCAAATAGTTGCGTTGCTAGCACTTGCCCATTACCAGAGCAGTGTTAACGATTTACGCCAATTACTTGATGCCCCAGCGCAAAGGCTGTTTATTAGTAGATGCGACATGCATGTTGTGGGTGTATGTTTAATAGCAGTTGAAGGCGGTATGGATGCAGAGCTAGCTAAGCAAGTAATCAGTGGTGAGCGCCGCCCACAAGGGCATTTAATGGCGCAATCGCTCGCGCAATTAAGCGCACAGCCAAGCTATTTAACAAAACAAAGCGCACGCGTTATTCGTATAGCTGTTGCACCTAACCTGCACCAACAAGGCGTAGGTAAAGCATTGCTAGCGCATTGCCAACATCAGCTAACCCCCACCTGTAGTTATATAGGTGCAAGTTTTGGGGCTACAGCAGGGCTTTTACGTTTTTGGCAATCTCAGCAGTTTTGTGCTGTAAAGCTAGGTTATCAGCGAGATAAAAGCACGGGTGAGCACTCAGCCCTCGTTATTAAAGCATTAGACACTTCCACGCAGGGCTTACATACCTTAGCTCAGCAATTTAAAAGTGATTTGTTTTATGGTTTATTAACGCACTTTAGCCAACTCGACAGTGAGTTAGTCAGTGAGCTAATAAGTAAATTTATCGATGAATCTAGCGTGCCCAGCCCACCTATAAACACTGCAATTAGTACAATAAATCGCTTTAATACCGCGCCAAAACTATGGTATTTATTTAACCACTCCCCATCCAGCCTAATGGCAACTAAAAGTGAAGATCGCCACTTGCTGATACAAATGGTATTACAAAACCACAGTAATGAGCAGCTAATCAAGCAACATTGCTTAAGTGGAAAAAAAGCCTTAGAGCAACAATTTAAACTCGCAGTTAAGTCACTAATTAAAAAACCACACAACCTTTAAGCTATTTATCTATTTTGTTCTATCCTTAAAGCATTACAAGGCAATTAAAGATAAAGGTATGGAATTCATAAACTTTCAAGTGGGCTGTAAAACCATTTCACTTAAAATTCTCGATATTTTACTCACCGAGCGGTTTGATAATAACCTCACTACATTGCCAAATAACAATAAGAGCTTTATTGGTGTAAAAGACTACATGGAAACACCCACGCCGGTGTTCGACCTAGGTGTTATTTTAAATGGCAGCTCTACAGAGCAAGGTAATAAAAAAGCACTTAATGAGCTAAGAACCTGGCAAGCCTCGCTTAATGATTGGTTTAGCCAATTTGAAAAAAGCATCGCGCAACAGAGCCACGTAATAACAAACGATAAAACTCAGCTGCACAACATCGCCGTATTTTATAAAGAGTTTAAAACTGACAACAGTGACCTAAAAACTATCATAGAAAAACTTGATGAGCCTTTTCAAGCGCTAGTAACAGCTACAGATCGCACAGTTAGTACTCATAACGAGCAAGACTATAAACAAGCCAGTAAATATTTAGCGAGTATAAAGCGCAACAGCTTTATGCAATTACAACGACTGTTTGATGCGGCAAAAGAGCAAATAACACTCGATTATAAACCTATTATTGTTTTTACTACTAAAGATGGGCTCAACCCGCATATCGGATTACTAGTAGATAAAGTAGAGGACAATATAGATTATAAAAAAGAAGACATTAAGCCACTCGATAAATTAACCGAAGTAGGCTTTGATATAGACCCGCAAACCAAAGGCATGATGCGAGGGCTAATAAAGTTAGCCGATAAACACAGTGTTTTAATAGACCCTAGCGCAATATTTAGACCTGATCATTTAGCACAACAGGAAGACGAAGAAACACAAGCGTATGGTTTATTCTAAAAATAAAAAAGCCGAGAAGGCTCTCGGCTAATTAACTTATAGCAACACGTTATACAGTAGCTATAATATCTTCAACTGGTAAACGCGCTTTAGGTTTGCCAAAGTTCCAATCTTCTTCTTCAACTGGGTAACCCATTGCAAGTGCCACTTCACAAATATGACCATCAAGCTCTTCGCTAAACTTCTCACCGATTAACTCTGGGTCAACACCTTCCATAGGCGTAGATGCAATATTTAAACGTGCCAGTGTATGCATAATGTTACCCAGTGCTAGGTAAACTTGTGCTTTAGTCCAGCTGCCATTGTAGCCATTTTCATCCGTATTCATTTCAGCAAAAGCGTAGGCACCCATAAAGCTTTCACGCAGTTGCGCTGGTAAGTGACCAGAGCTCACTTCAACATCCACACGTTTAACAAACTTCTCTTTAGTAAACTTAGGATCGTAAGCTAATAACAGCGTATGCGACGCTTCTTTAGCGTGTAATTGATTAAACTGGTGCTTGTTAGCAAATGTATCGTGCAAACGCTGCTTAGCTTCATCACTTTCTACCAATACAAACTTCCAAGGTTGAGAGTTGATTGAAGAAGCAGACAAGCGAATAGCTTCTTTAATTACGTCAAGATCCGCCGATGAAATACGTTTGCTCGTATCGTATTTTTTAGCCGTGTAACGGTTATGTAAGTCTTTAATAATTTGATGAGACATGCTCTTCTCCCCTTTGGTAAGGTATGTAAATACAAGATGGGGCAAGTTTATAGGGTTTGCTATCAATTGATAATTAGCAAAATACTTAAAAGACTTTCTAAAAAAATTTGATAATAGATCAAGCCCATACCTTTTGGGATAACAGTGTTATTGGTGCGGGATCTGTAGTAACTAAAAATGTAGAGGCGGATACTGTTGTTGCTGGTAATCCAACTCGTGAGATAAGAACACTATATTTACCGTACAAAGATGTGCAGCGAGCCTTATCCGCGGGTTTCGTGATACTCAACCCACGCTACAGAGGTGGTGGAGATTGTGAGAATAATATCTGGAATGTATTTTTACTTTTCTGCAGACGTAAAAAAGCCCAGCTCTTTCGAGTCGGGCTTTCTTGTATTTGGAGCCTAGCGATGTCGTAGTGCCCACA
>NZ_JAQREL010000012.1:0-146790 GCF_028599255.1 Pseudoalteromonas sp. Angola-7 | reverse complement strand
GACATAGACAGCTTAATTGATGAAGCAAGTGATATACCTGATGAAGCCCCTGCTGATGCGCTAGTTGAAGAAAACGATGACTTTGATTTAGACGACATAGACAGCTTAATTGATGAAGCAAGTGATACACCTGATGAAACACCTACTGATGCGCTAGTTGAAGAAAACGATGGCTTTGATTTAGACGACATAGACAGCTTAATTGATGAAGCAAGTGATACACCTAATGAAACACCGGCTAATGCGCTAGTTGAAGAAAACGATGACTTTGATTTAGACGACATAGACAGCTTAATTGATGATGCAAGTGATACACCTGATGAAGCCCCTACTGATGCGCTAGTTGAAGAAAACGATGACTTTGATTTAGACGACATAGACAGCCTAATTGATGAAGTTGAAGACTCATCTGCCGCTCAAGTAGCAACTGATGATACAGAGCGAGATATTGATAGCGCTTTAGCTGATTCGGTCGAAGAGCTAGCTGATGCACAGGAAGATTTTGATGAAGATGATATTGAAACATTAGCGTCTTCACTTATTGATGAGCCAGAACTTGCAGAAGAGCCAGAACTTGTAGAAGAGCCAGAACTTGTAGAAGAGGCGGAGCTTCTCGAGGAGCCAGAACTTGTAGAAGAGCCTGAGCTTTTAGAAGAGCCTGAGCTTCTCGAGGAGCCAGAACTTGCAGAAGAGCCTGAACTTGTAGAAGAGCCAGAACTTGCAGAAGAGCCAGAACTTGTAGAAGAGCCTGAACTTGTAGAAGAGCCAGAACTTGTAGAAGAGCCTGAGCTTCTCGAGGAGCCTGAGCTTGTAGAAGAGCCTGAGCTTGCAGAAGAGCCTGAGCTTCTCGAGGAGCCAGAACTTGTAGAAGAGCCAGAGCTTGTAGAAGAGCCAGAGCTTGTAGAAGAGCCAGAGCTTGATGCTGATTTGCTTGAAAACACTGACTTTACAGATAGTTCAGAAACGTTACTTGACCCAGAAGATGCACAGGAAGAGTACACTGACGACACCCTAAAAAGTGTTGACGAATTACTCAACGAGCTACAGCAAGCTACAGACGAAGACTATGTTGAAAACCCTGATTGGGCATTAGATGATCTTGATGATGACATTGAAGAGGTAGAGGTTGATTTAGGTGATGACCCGCTTGACTCACAAGAAGCACCAGCGAGTCCGCTTTTAGATACTCAACCTGAAAATGATGCTGTAAATAATACGCTTAGTGATGATATAGACTTTTCAGATGATAACCCCGATACGTTAGATGTAACAGAGCAACAGCAATATCTACCTGATGAGTTATTAGGAGATGAGCTTGATGGTGATGCAACAGGCATGCAGCCAAGCCAAGCTGAACAAGACTTAGCAAACGCACTTTCAGGCAGTGAATTAGATAGCTTAGAAGACGATTTTGATGATGAGTTACTCATTGATAACGATTTTTCAGAGCTAGAACTTGAGCCGAAACATACCGATGATATAGGTGCAGATGATAAGCACGCTCAAGTGCCGTCATCATTTGATGAATTAACTGATGATGAAAGTGAGCTAGATTTATCTGAAAATACGGATGAAGACGAAGGGGTTTTCGATGATGATTTATTGCAAAGCGTTGATGAGCTAGACGACGAGCTCAATGCATTATTAGATGAGCAAGTAACTCCAAGTGAAGAACTTGACGAGTACCCTGAGTTAGAGCTTGATAACGATGACGAAATTGATTTAGATGATCAGCAATCATATAGTCCGCAAGAGTTACAAGGTGATGAACTTGATGGACAAGCAAGCGGTATGGCGCCAAGCCAAGCTGAGCAAGACTTAGCAAATGCACTTGCTGGTAACACTGGTATTGATGCGTTAGAAGCCGACCTAGATGACGAGCCTCTGATTGACGATGAGCTTGATGCGCCTTTACCGCAAGAGGAACCTTTAGGTGAGGCGAAAACAACGGATAGTGCGCAGGAACAGCCTGATTTTGACGATGCAATTTTAGAACAAGCACTTTCAGAAGACGTTGAAGATGAAATAACAAATTCGCAATTAGAAGCCGAGCTAACACAGGCTGCTGATGATCAGACTAATGAAGACGTTATACCCGACGAGCAGCTAGACGATGAGTTTATGGCTGACTTAACGCAAACCGATTTTGATGCGTTGCTTAGTGAGTTAGGTGAACCGGATGAGTTAAATTTAGAAGATAGCAGCGAATTTGATGTCGACTTTGATAGCCTATTAAACGAAGACTTAGACACTGAGGTTGAAGCGAAAGCGGTGCAAGAAGAGCCTTCGCAAAATGATCAGCAGGCTACAACCGATGATTTTGTTGATATTGACGCGCTACTTGAGCAAAGCGATGACTCAGTACTTGAGCACGAACCCTATGACGAGGTTAATATGGACGTAGGCTTAAGTGACTTTGATTCGTTACTGGCAGGCGATAACCCAACAGATGTTGACTTAGAAAGCGGTGGTTATTCTGCCAAGCTTGATTTGGCAAGAGCATACATTGAAATTGACGACTTTGACTCAGCCCTTAAAGTGATTGAAGATGTTATTGAAAGTGGCCCTGAAGATGTACAAGAAGAAGCGCAAAGTTTAAAAGCTAAACTTAACTAGAGCATTCATGATTATAAAAAACCGCATTAGCTTTGTTAATGCGGTTTTTTTATAGGTACGAATAACTCTAACCTATAAAAGCACTTAATTAGTTTTAGACGTTTATTAAACCCAAAACGTTAAAAGCTCACTAACTTATCGCTGTGTTTTATTGGGGTAAAATAAATTACTTAATTTTGCGAATAACTATAAATAGACGAGGTTACTTTTATTGCACCGCGAGATAGCATAAAATGCCCCGTTCATTAGCACAGTAGGTAAAGCAGTAATTATGCGAGTAGCACTTGGAGTTGAATACAACGGCGCACGTTACAGTGGGTGGCAACGTCAGTCTCATGTAAATAGCGTACAACAAGAAGTAGAAAAAGCGTTGTCGAGCATTTGTAATCATCCGGTTGAAATAGTGTGTGCGGGCCGCACAGATGCAGGTGTACATGGCACTGGTCAAGTTGTACACTTTGAAACCCATGCTCCCCGTGAGATGGTTGCATTTACTATGGGTATGAACACGCTACTCCCTAAAGATATAGCGATTCGTTTTGCTCAACCTGTTAGTGAAGACTTTCATGCACGCTTTAGCGCAACAGCGCGTCGTTATCGTTATGTTATTTATAATTACGCTTATAGAGGCGCAGTTATGAATGAAGGCGTTACGCACTTTCATCACCCACTTGATGAAACGAAAATGCAAGAGGCGTGTCAGTACTTAATTGGCGAGCACGACTTTACCTCTTTTAGAGCGCTGCATTGCCAAGCTAATACAGCAAACAGAACTATTCATCATTTATCGGTACAACGCCAGGGCGATTACGTTATTATTGATATTAAAGCGAACGCTTTTTTACACCATATGGTGCGTAATATTACCGGCTGTTTAATGGATATAGGCCTACACAAGCACCAACCTGTATGGTTAAAAGAGCTATTAGATTTAAAAGAACGTGCTAAAGCCAGTGCCACAGCAAAAGCCGCGGGTCTTTATTTAGTAGATGTAGATTACCCAGAACACTTTAATATTCCTAAAACCCCACTAGGGCCATTATTTTTACCTGACTCGGAATGTTAGTGTTGAATTTATAAGCGTTTATCTAACTACTAAGACCAGTTTTTTATACCGTGTTTGTGTAATTCATGTTTTAATTGAAAAAATCTGTCTGCTACTTATTAGCAGACTCGCGACACAGAACAGCATTAAGAGAGTTGCAAATGAGTTGGTTAGAAAAAATCTTACCTAAAACGACTAAGTCGTCAGGTCGTAAAGAAATTCCAGAAGGCGTTTGGGCTAAATGTACAGCTTGCGATTCAATTTTATATAAAGCTGAACTAGAAAAATCATTAAACGTATGTCCTAAATGCGACCATCACATGCGTGTGAGCGGCCGTAAACGTTTAGAGCACTTTTTAGATGAGGGTGACCGCACGGAGCTTGGCACTGAGCACGAGCCTAAAGATGTATTAAAGTTTAAAGACTCTAAAAAATACTCAGACCGTATTAGCGCAGCCCAAAAATCAAGTGGCGAAAAAGACGCGTTAGTAGCAATGAAGGGCCGCTTAAAAGGTATTCCTGTTGCTGCGGTTGCTTTTGAATTCTCATTTATGGGTGGTTCAATGGCCTCGGTTGTAGGCGCACGTTTTGTTGATGCCGTAGACCAATGTTTAGAGCACAATATGCCATTAGTGTGTTTCTCTGCCTCAGGTGGTGCACGTATGCAAGAAGCACTTATGTCGCTTATGCAAATGGCTAAAACCAGCGCTGCGCTTGCTAAAATGAGCGAAAAAGGCCTGCCGTTTATATCAGTAATGACCGACCCAACCATGGGTGGTGTATCTGCATCATTAGCGATGTTAGGTGATATTAACGTAGCTGAGCCAAAAGCTTTAATTGGCTTTGCGGGTCCGCGCGTAATTGAGCAAACAGTACGTGAAACCTTGCCAGAAGGTTTTCAACGCAGTGAGTTCTTATTAGAGCACGGTGCAATTGATATGATTATTGACCGTCGTGAAATGCGCGATACATTAGCACGCGTACTTGCTAAATTTATGAACTTGCCTTCTACTGAACAAGAGCATAGAGTAGCGTAAATTTCAGCTTTACTGATTACACGCTATGACAAATACAATTCCTAGCCAATCATCAAGCCTTGATGATTGGCTTTGTTATTTAGAGAGTGTTCACCCTGCAAATATTGAAATGGGACTCGAACGCGTTGCTACTGTTGCAAATAACATTGGCTTATTAAACACTTCCAGCAAAATTATTCTTATTGGCGGCACAAACGGCAAAGGCACAACTGCACGCTGTTTAGAATCGCTATTACTTGCGCAAGGTTACAGCGTAGGTACGTATGCCTCTCCTCATTTAATTAGATACAACGAGCGTGTGCGCATAAATGGCCAAGAGCTTGATGATCAATACCATGTTGATGCCTTTAACACGCTAGAGCAAGGTCGCGCTAGCACGGCGCTTACGTATTTTGAATATGGCACCCTAGGTGCGCTGGCTATTTTTAAACGCTTTGAGGTTGATTATGTGCTGCTTGAGGTTGGTTTGGGCGGGCGCTTTGATGCCACCAATATTGTTACACCTTATGCAAGCGTGATCACCACCATAGATTTAGATCATAAAGAATACCTAGGCGATACACGAGAGTTAGTTGCTTATGATAAGGCAGGCATATTTCGTCAAAACACGCCGGCTATTATTGGTGATTTAAACATACCACATACAATGACCGATTACGGTGCCGATATTAAAGCAGGCATGGTTATATCCGGTACTGATTTTATATTCAAAGAGCACGAAGCGCATTTTACATGGCAATATAAAAATCATAATTTGCTGTTAGATAAGCCAGCGATCCCTGCACAAAATGCAGCAACGGCCTTAACAACCTTAGCTGTGCTAAATTTATTGCCAAGTGATGAGGTAATTAAGCATTGTTTAGCTAACTTAGTTGTTGAGGGACGCTTTGAGCAGTTAAGCACTGCACCTTTAGTGTTTACCGATGTAGCTCACAATCCCGAATCTGCTCGTTATTTAGCACTAAAGCTTGCAAGCTATAAAGATAAAGGCTTTAAAATTCATGCATTAGTCGCTATGCTTGCTGATAAAGATAAAGCGGGTGTACTTAAAGAGGTAAGCCATGTAATTGATCAATGGTCTCTTACTAGCTTGCACATACCTCGTGGCGATAATGTTGAAAATATGGCCGCGGCGTTGCAAACTATACCTCATACAGGCACGCATGAACGCTATAATAGTGTGCACGATGCGCTTAATGTAATTATGCCTACACAGCAAAGTGATACGCTTTTAATTGTGTTTGGGTCATTTTTTACTGTTGCAGATGCTATAAACTACTTTAAAAAATAGAGAGAAAGTCGGTGAACTCAGGTTTTATAAATCGTTTAGTCGGAACCAGTATTGTGGTGATCGCAGCAATTGTGTTTATTCCTAATATACTCGATGGCGAAAAGGTCCACTACAAAGAGGGCTTTAAAGCTATCCCTGAACGCTCTGAGTTTAAAACTATTGACCTTCAAGAGTCTATAGATGAAAAAGTAGCGCAGGCTGAGCCTTTAAAACAAGAGCAAATTGAAGACATAGCTGCCGATGACGATTTGCTAACAAGCAAAGAAAGCCAATACGCAGCAGAGGCTGAAATAGTCGAAGCAAGCATAGAGCCTCAGACTGCGCCAGAGCCTGTAGCGAAAGCGCCAGAGCCGGTAAAAGCAAAACCTATTGCGCCACGTAAAAGTGAAGAAAACCTCACTGATATGGCCTATGTAATTCAGCTAGGTAGTTTTTCCCATGCGGCTAATGTTAAGGCCTTACAAGCTAAGCTTAAAGCGAAAGGCTTTAAAACGTTTACAAAACCAATTAAAACGCCAAACGGCACATTGACTAAAGTGTTTGTTGGGCCCTCGCTTGATAAGGGGGAGCTGACCAAAAAGTTACCCGAGCTTAAAGCGCTTACCAAGTTAAACGGTAAAGTCACCCAATACAGTGTCTCTAATTGATTTTAAAAGGCCTTACTATAGCAAGGCTTTTTTTGTTTTTAAGGGCTAAAAATAGCCGTTAAAGTGATAAGTTTTTGTACGTGCTAGTTGCTGGTTATCTCCCGCTTTAACTTGCATATTAACGAGGTTTGGGTATAGAATGCGCCCCAAAATAGCGACTAATTGGTTAATATGATCTGGGTTGATTACGCCATTCTTGGCATCATTGCACTGTCTACCATCATCGGTTTAATACGCGGCTTTGTTAAAGAAGCTATGTCATTAGCAGTATGGGCTTGCGCATTTATCATCTCTAGTTTGTTTTACCAATATTTAGCTTCCTTCCTAACAAGTATTTCTGAACCCCTTTTAAGAAATGCGGCGGCCATTGCCATACTCTTCTTTGCGACGCTACTGTTAGGCGGTTTACTAAACTACATTTTAGGTGAGCTTGTACAACGTACTGGTTTATCTGGCACCGATCGTGTCTTCGGCATTGTTTTTGGTGCATTACGAGGCGTGTTGGTCGTGAGCGCGTTACTCTTCTTTCTTGATGCTTTTACTGGTGCACCAAACACGCACTGGTGGGGCAATTCTATTTTGATTCCAGAATTTGGCTTTGTTGTTGAATGGTTCTTTTCGTACCTAGAAAACAACTCGAGCTTTTTAAATTCAGTAAACCGTTAATCGGCGAGGATAAATTACATGTGTGGTATCGTTGGGATAGTCGGAACATCTCCTGTTAATCAGGCGATTTATGATGGCTTAACTGTTTTGCAGCACCGAGGTCAAGATGCCGCGGGCATCATTACCATTGAAAACAATACGTTTAGCTTGCGCAAAGCAAATGGCCTAGTAAAGGATGTGTTTCACACCCGCCATATGAAACGACTACAAGGCACAATTGGTATTGGCCACGTACGTTACCCTACTGCAGGCTCGTCAAGTTCATCTGAAGCGCAGCCGTTTTATGTTAATTCACCATTTGGTATTGCGCTTGCGCACAATGGTAATTTAACCAATGCTGAAACTCTAAAGCAGCAACTGTTCTCAGAAGCGCGTCGTCACGTTAATACAACGTCTGACTCAGAAATACTACTTAATATCATGGCACATGAGCTAAGTAAGTCTGACAAATTACATTTAGACGCTGAAGACATCTTCACTGCAGTAACCGAAGTAAACAACAAAGTAACCGGTGGCTACGCCGCTATTGCGATGATTATTGGCCACGGTGTTTTAGCATTTCGTGACCCTAATGGTATCCGTCCTTTGGTATTTGGTAAGCGTGAAACCCCTAAAGGCACTGAGTACATGTTTGCCTCAGAAAGCGTCGCATTAAAGCCAGACGGCTTTGAATTTGTGCGTGACGTTGCGCCAGGTGAAGCGATTTACGTAACTGAAGATGGCCAATTTCATTCACAAAGTTGTGCTGAAAAAGCCTCTTATGCGCCGTGTATTTTTGAGTTTGTTTATTTTGCTCGCCCTGATTCAACCATCGATCGTATGTCGGTTTACGCAACGCGTGTAAACATGGGTACTAAACTGGGTGAAAAAATTGCGCGTGAGTGGAGCGATAAAGACATTGATGTTGTTATCCCAATTCCTGAAACCTCATGCGATGTGGCGTTAGAAATTGCCCGCATGCTTGATTTACCTTACCGCCAAGGCTTTGTTAAAAACCGTTATATTGGTCGTACATTTATCATGCCTGGCCAAGAAATGCGTAAAAAGTCAGTGCGTCAAAAGCTAAATGCGATTGACCGTGAGTTTAAAGGTAAAAACGTTTTACTAGTTGATGATTCAATTGTACGCGGTACAACCTCGGCACAAATTGTAGAAATGGCCCGTGAAGCCGGAGCAAAAAATGTGTATTTTGCCTCAGCAGCACCAGAAATTCGTTTTCCTAATGTGTATGGTATTGATATGCCATCTGCCGCAGAGCTTATTGCGCATGGCCGAGAAGTTGAAGACATTAACCAAAGCATCAGTGCTGATGGCTTAATTTTTCAATCGCTAAACGATTTAATTGCCGCTGTAAGCCAAGAAAACCCAGAAATTACTAAGTTTGAAACCTCTGTATTTGATGGGCAATACATTACCGGCGATATCGATCAAGATTACTTAAATCATATTGATCAATTGCGTAACGACTCGGCTAAAAGTAACCGCGAAAACGCCATGTCATCAGGCCTTGAAATACACAATCAAGATGCCAACGAAGCTGATTAATGTGTGATTAAACATAATCAGACATAAAAAAAAGGAGCTAATTAGCTCCTTTTTTGCGAAGGAAAGAAAGGGAACACTTCATATCAAACAACGTGGTTGATTAGGTAAACATTGGACTCACAATGCCGTTAGTCCAAAGTATTGCGGTTACAGCTAAAATTATTACCAATAAAATTAGCCCGCAGGTAACAACAGAGCTGGCATAAATAAAGCCGCGCTCTTGTGGAATATGCATTAGTATTGGCACGCCTGTATAAAGCAAGTACACCGAGTAGGCTAGGGCAATCATACCTACGCAAACAACAAACCACAGCTCAGGTAAAAAAGCGGCTAAGGCCGACATAAACACGGGTGTAGCAGTATAAGCGGCAAGTTCAAGCGTTTGTGTAAAGGTAGGTTTAGCACCAAATGTAACGGCCATCCAATGGGCTAAATAGGCCAGTGCAAACACACCGGCTATTAACGCACCATACATAGCCACGGCAATTAGCAGTGCGCTTTCATGTGTTAAAAATACTGGGTTGCCCGCACCAATACTCCAGCCTAAATACACCGATGAGTAATACCCCATAATCGATGGAAATAATGCAATAAGTAAAATATGCGACAGGCTATAAGTCAGGCTTTCGTGGCGGTTATCTATTGTTTGCCATTCTTCGAGTGGATGAGCATAAATGCCCCACAGGTGGTTCAGTATCATAGCGGTACTCCATAAAAGGAACGTATAACTGTTGGTTATAATTTAGTTTTAGTTAGTTTGTTTTTTATACAGTACCTATATTTATGGTTTAGTTCATATACAAAGTCAAGTTAACTGCTTATTAACATTTTAAAGAGGTTGTTTTAGCTCGTTTTATTCTTCGTTATTTTTCGTGTTAAAATGGCTTTTTATTATTTGAAGTAACGAGCAGCCCTGTGCCACATAGCGAACTTTTAGCCCCTATTAATAATTTTTTATTGTGTGAAACCCCAAATGAATGGGTTATTGAGGCAGTAAAAAAAGAAAATTTATCGATTATTTTAATCGATCACTTAATTTGTGAGTTAAAAGCAGCGCAAAGTGCAATGTTTTTAATTCGTAAGTACGCGGTAGATAAAGACAGCAGCGATGCATTACTTGAATGGCTAAAGCCCTTTGAAACACTTATTTATAAACGCGAAGGTAATTGGCGTGATTTAGCGGCTAAAAATAAACTTACAAAATCTATTATCCCAAAGTCTAACTCACCTTACGGGCAAGATTTAATAGATAAAATGGTGATGCTAATAAAAGAAGAATTACATCACTTTTATCAAGTGCTCGAAATAATGGACGAGTATGGGGTAGAGTACAGAAGCATTACACCGTGTCGTTACGCTAAAGGGATGCTACGTAACGTTAAAACGTTTGAGCCTAATGCATTAGTCGATAAACTAATTGTAGGTGCTTATATTGAGGCTCGCTCATGTGAGCGTTTTGCTGCACTTGCTCCACATGTTGATAAACGCTTAGGCGATTTTTATATTTCATTGCTTCGCTCTGAGGCGCGCCATTATCAAGATTACTTAACACTGGCACAAGAAATTGCTGATTTTGATATTACTGAGCGAGTCGACTTTTTTGGTAAAATTGAGGCTGATTTGATCACTAGCCCTGATGAAGACTTTAAATTTCACAGTGGCGCTCCTGCACTAGTTACTAATTAAAGCTGTGTTATTTAGCTCTTCAAGCACACCGGTTAGTTAGGTGTGCTACTTCTTTCTATAAAGTCTATGAGCTCAAGCGCCGTGCTTTGAGAAAAGCCATGTTTTACTAATAGCTCTTTTGCGGTGCCATTGTATAAAATAGTAGAAAAGCCTTGTTCAAGCGCGTCTCTTTTTTGTTTTGCATCAGGGTCAGACTTTGGAAACATAACATGCAGTTGATGATGCTCTAAATCGGGCGAAATATATTCAACTTGTGGCGCGCCGGGTTCATTAAGCTTTTCGGTGTTTTTTAACCAGTATTCACCCACTTCTTTAGTGCCTGCTACTAAGTCTATTCGTCCTTTTTGAAGCATATATAAACTGTTAATTAACCCGCGAGTTGAGGTTACGGCCAGGCCATTACTTTCAGAAAAAACTTCACTTACTGCATAGCCAACGCCTTTACAAATACTGTATGGCTGTAAAGAGTCCATACTGCCGTCATAGTTTATTTGTCTGTCTTTGAGCTTAAATAGTCCAACGTATACGTTAGCAAGTGGGCGCGAGTAATAAAAAAGATCAGTACGCGACTTTGTATAAAAAGCGCCTAAAATTGCATCTTTTTTATTTATTTTGGTAAGCTCCAGCGCTCTGTTCCAGCTGGTAAACTCAATGTCGTTATTAATATTTTGATTAGCTAAGGCCGCTTTAGTTAAGGCAGTTACCCAGCCGTTATCAATTAAGCGCTCACCAATATAGGGTGGGGAGTTTTCGGCGACGAGCTGCCAATTTTCTGAGGCATACCCTTTGGAAAAAATGCAACAAAGCACCAAACAATAAATAGCTTTATACATATATCCTTATCCTATTACCAAAAAGTACTTAAATAATAGTCAGGATTTGAGATTATGCGAAGGGCGTATTAATGAGTTTTTGACCTTGTGGAGTAACCACTAAATATGAGCCTTGAGTATACCAATCTCCAAGTACAGTGCGTGTTAGTGTTTGCTTACCTACAGTGTAAGTGTGTACGTTAGGGCGGTGGGTGTGGCCGTGTATCATGTTGCTTACATTATACTTGGCAAACATCGCTAGTACGGCGTCATCTACTACGTCTAAAATTTCTATGGGTTTTTCGGCTTGGCTTAATTTGCTTTTTTCTCTGGCATTGCGAGCAATTTTTTTTCTGTACCATAGTGGCATTGCTAACATTAATTTAGGCCACCACCAACCGCGACTTTTTTTACGAAACTTTTGATACTCAATATCTTGGGTACACATTTCATCACCGTGCAAAATAACAGTGGGAGTGCCATATAAATCTATAACCGTTTGCTCGTTTAGCAATACCATACCTGCGCGTTTAGCGTATTGCTCACGCATAATAAAATCACGATTACCGTGTATAAAGTACACTGGTGTACCGCCATCTTTAACGGCTTTTAAATGCTTTGCTACCTCACTAGCCAATTCTGTTACGTAGTCATCCCCAACCCATACTTCAAAAAAATCACCTAAAATATACAGTGCATCTACGGGCTTACCAATAATGTGCGTATTTATAAAGCGATAAAAAGCCTCGCTAATATCTGGGCGGTTTTCACTTAGGTGTAAGTCTGCAATAAAGTAGGTTTGAGAAGTCATAGAGGCATCTAGTTAGGTTAAATAAAAGCGGGCGCATACATAATGTACCATGCCCGCTTAATTACTCAGTATATGAGTAAACGTTTAGCTTACAGTAACGTTTTCGATGATTACATTTTCAAGCGGTACGTCTTGGTGAAAACCAGCGCTGCCTGTTGCTACACCTTTAATTTTATTTACTACGTCCATGCCTTCAACTACTTCAGCAAATACACAGTAACCCCAGCCTTGCGAAGTTTCGCTGCTGTGGTTTAAAAAGTCGTTGTCGTTAACGTTAATAAAAAATTGGGCTGTTGCTGAATGTGGGTCAGGCGTACGCGCCATTGCTAATGTACCTACTTTATTAGATAGGCCATTATTTGCTTCGTTTTGAATTGGGTCGTTAACGTCTTTTTGCTCCATACCAGGTACAAATCCACCGCCTTGCACCATAAAGCCGTCAATTACGCGGTGAAAAATAGTGCCGTTGTAAAAACCTGAGTTTGCGTACTCTAAAAAGTTTTTAACTGTGTTTGGAGCTTCTTGCTCAAACATTTTAATGGTGATGTCACCAAAATTAGTGTGTAGAACAACCATGTGGTTTCCTATATCTGGTTTAATTAGTCGCGCTATTTTATCTTAGTTAACTAAGATAAACAAAGTGCTTGTTCAATATATCCAAAGCTGCCCAAGGTATATACTTGTGCGTTTTACAGGGGGTTAATATCGAGGCGGTATTTGGCCGTTGTGGTATTTCCTTTCAATATATAACCATGCACAGAGCAAGAGCCAATTAAGCAATAAACAGGGTGGTTTAAAACTGATTTTTACAGTGTTATTAATTTTAACAACAGAACCTCTATTACATACAATCAAGGCCTTGCCTAAATTGGTTTTAATTGCTGCTTAAACATGCGTATTGAAGAGGTTTGGGTATAAAAAGCGCTAGAGCGGGGGCTTTTCAAGTGTTAACATAGCCAACTCAGCAAACAGTCAAGGACTAAAAGTAAATGGTACAAATATACAACACACTCACGCGACAAAAAGAGCAGTTTAAACCTATGGTCGAAGGCAAAATCGACATGTATGTGTGTGGTATCACCATTTATGATTTTTGTCATATCGGTCATGCGCGTACATTTGTCGGGTTTGATGTTATTGTCCGCTACCTTCGCCACCTTGGGTACGACTTAAAATACGTACGTAATATTACCGACGTAGATGATAAAATAATTAAACGCGCAAACGAAAATGGCGAGTCAATTAATGACCTAACTTTGCGTATGACCCAAGCCATGCACGAAGACTTTGATAGCCTAAACATGCTGCGCCCAGATATTGAACCTACGGTTACAAACCATATGGATGAAATTATCGAAATGGTTGAGCGCTTAATTGCAAAGGGCCATGCATACGTAGCAAACGACGGCGACGTGCTTTTTGATGTTTCTACGTTTGAGCAGTACGGCGCACTATCGCAACAAGATTTAAGTATGCTCCAAGCAGGCTCTCGCGTAGGGGTTGCACAAGATAAAGACGATCCGCTTGATTTTGTATTGTGGAAAAAAGCAAAAGCAGGCGAGCCTTCTTGGTCATCTCCGTGGGGAGAAGGGCGTCCGGGTTGGCATATAGAATGTTCAGCAATGAGCTCAAAGCATTTAGGTGAGCATTTTGATATTCACGGTGGCGGCTCTGATTTACAGTTTCCGCATCACGAAAACGAAATTGCGCAATCATGCTGTGCAAACAATGGCAAGTATGTAAATACGTGGATCCATACAGGCATGGTACAAGTAAATAAAGAAAAAATGTCTAAATCATTAGACAACTTTTTTACTGTGCGTGAGGTATTAAAAACATATGACGCTGAATCAGTTCGTTACTTTTTAATATCAGGGCATTACCGTAGCCAGCTAAATTACTCGCAAGAAAATTTAGATCAAGCACGTTCATCGCTTGAACGTATTTACACAGCACTTCGTGGTGTTGAGCCAATTACGTGCGATATTGAAAACAATGAGTACGTGGCTAAATTTAGAAAAGCCATGAATGATGATTTTAATACACCAGAGGCGTTACCGGTTTTATTTGAACTGGCTAAAGAGCTAAACCGTGTTAAAGACACCGATACACAGCAAGCGGGTCAATTAGCATTTGTGCTACGCAGCATAGGCGAAGTGCTTGGTGTTGCCCAGCAAGCACCTGAATCGTTTTTGCAAGGCGGGCAAGATGATGATGAAGTGGCCACTATCGAAGCGCTGATTGTAAAACGTAATGAAGCGCGCGCAAACAAAGATTGGGCCGCTGCAGATGAAGCACGTGATGCACTTAATGCACTCGGTGTCGTGCTTGAAGACTCAGCAGGTAAAACAACATGGCGTAAAGCGTAAATGCGTTAAAGTAGCTTTTAAACTAAAAAGGGTTGCCAGTTGGCAACCCTTTTTTAATGCTAAGGCATTAAATTAACTATGGTATTTTTCACATGCTTCGAGGGTGTTTTCAATTAAACTTGCTACAGTCATTGGGCCAACGCCACCCGGTACAGGAGTAATAAAATCAGCTTTTTGCTCTGCAACACTGTACTGAACATCGCCCACTAACTTGCCTGTATCTAAACGGTTAATACCTACATCAATCACAATCGCACCTTCTTTTACCCACTCACCAGGTATAAATTCAGGTTTACCTACGGCCACTACTAATAAGTCTGCGCGGCGCACATGGGTTTCTAAGTCTTGTGTAAATTTGTGACATACCGTTGTAGTACAACCGGCAAGTAATAACTCAAGCGACATAGGGCGGCCAACAATATTAGAGGCACCAACAACTACCGCATGCATCCCTTTGTAACGCACGCCCGTTGAATCTAATAAGGTAATAATCCCTTTGGGTGTACATGGGCGCAGCGCCGGCATACGTTGCGCTAAGCGGCCAATATTGTAAGGGTGAAAACCGTCTACATCTTTATGTGGTGTAATACGTTCTAAAATCTTTTCTGCATCTAGGCCTTCAGGTAGCGGTAGTTGCACCAAAATACCATCTACTTCGCCATCGTTATTTAGCTCATCAATTAATGCTAGTAGTTCTTCTTCGCTGGTTTGCGCTGGTAAATCAAATGACTTTGAAATAAATCCTACCTCTTCACACGCTTTACGCTTAGAGCCAACGTAAACTTGGCTTGCAGGGTCAAGCCCTACCAGTACTACTGCTAAACCGGGTGCACGTAAACCGTTTGCAACGCGTTCGCTTACGCGCTCAGCCACTGCACTACGTACTTGTTTTGCGATTGCCTTACCATCAATGATGTTTGCCGTCATGGGGGACCTTTAATTGGGGTTAAATAAACTTCGATACTTATATTTTAAAAGCATTTGCATATAAAGAGGGGTGTATGCAAAAAATTAATTTTATTAATGCTTTTTTAATATGCAGGCTATTTTCGCAGAAAAGGCCCGAAGCGCCAAGTTGCTTTTAGGTTATAAACCGGAGTTTTCAAAAAAAGCGTCTAAATTTCAGCTTAGTTTTGCAATATTTAACCATTATGAACTAAAAATGACCGATTGATTTATTTTATGCAAAAAACGTTTGACCTCTCCCAGGCAAATCACTATTATGCACCCCGTTGTCAACGAGGTCACTCGCAGGCAATCGTAAGCATCGGCGATTAGCGCAGTTTGGTAGCGCACTTGGTTTGGGTCCAAGGGGTCGCAGGTTCAAATCCTGCATCGCCGACCACTTCTTTTATTTTTATAATAGAATAGCTTACAGGCAAACTATGAAGTTTTCGATGCGCCCGTAGCTCAGCTGGATAGAGCAACGCCCTTCTAAGGCGTTGGTCGAAGGTTCGAATCCTTCCGGGTGCGCCATTTGAAAACAAAGTAAATACCGTGGTGATTGTAGCTCAGTTGGTAGAGCCCCGGATTGTGATTCCGGTTGTCGTGGGTTCGAGCCCCATCAGTCACCCCAATTTACTTCGAGTATCGGCGATTAGCGCAGTTTGGTAGCGCACTTGGTTTGGGTCCAAGGGGTCGCAGGTTCAAATCCTGCATCGCCGACCACTTCCTCATAAGTGGTCTTAAATTCAACATTTAAGTATTCAACACGATTATCGGCGATTAGCGCAGTTTGGTAGCGCACTTGGTTTGGGTCCAAGGGGTCGCAGGTTCAAATCCTGCATCGCCGACCACTTTCTTAACCTTAAAGAAAGTAAACGAGTAATCACTCAGCAATAACTTCTATCTACTTCCTACTAAAATATCGCTTTAACGTACCAGTTAGTCTTTTTTTTACGCAGTTGGTCTCGATCGTAGCTAAACTAGTCCAAATAATTGCCCCCTACACTCGACTATCATAATTATTAGGTTATAATGCCGCGTCTATTGTTTAACATAGTGCCCGAAGGGCAGAGCAGCAATGGGATCTCATGGTAGTGACGGATGCTTTTTAGTGAAAAATCGCTTTAAAATTTATCAAGACTCATGAAGATTACTTTGTTTGTAAGGAAGGCGAACAGTCGCCAAAATTGAATATTGAGGTAAATCATGCAAGTTTCTGTTGAGACGACTCAAGGCCTTGAGCGCCGTCTGACCATCACCGTTCCTGCAGAGAACGTTGAGACCGAAGTAAAAAAACGCTTACAACAACTGTCAAAAACGCAGCGTATCGATGGCTTCCGTGCTGGTAAAGTACCAGTTTCAGTAATTAACAAGCGTTTTGGACCTGCGGTTCGTCAAGAAGTAGCTGGCGAAGTAATGCAGCGTAACTACATTGAAGCAATTGTTGCTGAAAAAATTAACCCTGCTGGCGCACCATCATTTGCACCTAAATCACTTGAAGCAGGTAAAGATTTAGAGTTTACAGCAACGTTTGAAGTATACCCTGAAGTTGAAGTTCAAGGTTTAGACAAAATTGCAGTAGAAAAACCAGCAGTAACAGTAACTGACGAAGACTTAGCAAACATGCTAGAAACACTTCGTAAGCAACACGCTTCTTGGGCTGATGTTGACGCAGCTGCTGGCGAAAACGACCGTGTAACAGTTGATTTCGTAGGTACTATCGACGGTGAAGAGTTTGAAGGCGGCAAAGCTGAAGACTTCCCACTTGAGCTTGGCCAAGGTCGTATGATCCCAGGTTTTGAAGACAACATCGTTGGTAAAAAAGCAGGCGAAGAAGTAGTTGCTGATGTAACTTTCCCTGAAGATTACCACGCTGAAAACCTGAAAGGTAAAGCGGCTCAATTCACTATCACAGTGAAAAAAGTTGAAGCGCAAGAGCTACCTGAATTAAGCGAAGAGTTTGCAACTAAGTTCGGTGTTACCGAAGGCGGCGTAGACGCGCTTAAAGAAGAAGTTAAAAAGAACATGACACGTGAGCTAGACCAAGCGGTTAAAGCTAACGTGAAAGACCAAGCGATTAAAGGTCTTTTAGAAAACAACGAAATCGAAGTGCCTAAAGCACTTATTGATCAAGAAGTTGACGCACTACGTCAGCAAGCAGCTCAACGTTTTGGTGGCGACGCTAAAAACATGCCTGAGCTTCCAGCTGAATTGTTCCACGAGCAAGCTGTAACTCGCGTTAAAACTGGCCTATTACTAGGTGAAGTGATCAAAGCAAACGATATCAAAGTTGATGATGAAAAAGTTGAAGCATTAATTGCTACAGTTGCATCTGCTTACGAAGATCCAACTGAAGTAGTAGAATACTACAAAGCAAATGATCAACTTATGCAGCAAATGCGTAATGTTGCAATGGAAGAGCAAGCTGTTGAAGCTATTTTAGCTAAAGCAAACGTGTCTGACGTTGAAAAAGCATTTGATGACATCATGAATCCTCAGCAAGGTGCTTAATAAGTCATTGACTTAAGCGCTCGCTAACGATTAAATGGCTCGTGTTACTCTGTTTATGCAGTGTGCCCGGGCCATTTTAGTTTGTGCCCCATAATTTGCGAAAAATGATAACTATGCTTCCTTTAGTAAGAAAAAGCATAAGCGCATAAGGAATTAAAAAAGTATGAACACTGGTATGACAGATCCCCTAAATGCATTAGTCCCTATGGTTGTTGAACAAACAGCTAAAGGTGAGCGCTCGTATGACATTTATTCGCGTCTATTAAAAGAGCGAATTATCTTTTTAACGGGCCAAGTTGAAGACAACATGGCAAACCTAATTTTAGCGCAAATGCTATTTTTAGAATCAGAGAACCCTGAAAAAGATATCTTTTTATATATTAATTCACCAGGTGGTTCGGTAACCGCTGGTATGGCAATTTACGATACAATGAACTTCATCAAACCAGATGTAAGTACTATTTGTGTTGGCCAAGCGGCAAGCATGGGCGCATTTTTGCTTACTGCTGGCGCTAAAGGTAAGCGTTTTTGTTTACCAAACTCACGTGTAATGATTCACCAACCGTTAGGTGGTTTCCAAGGTCAAGCATCTGACTTTGAAATACACGCAAAAGAAATTCTGTCTATTAAAGACAAACTTAACCGCTTAATGGCAGAGCATACAGGCCAGCCATTAGATGTTATTTCACGCGATACTGACCGTGATAACTTTATGAGTGCATCACAAGCTGTAGATTACGGCCTGGTTGACTCAGTGTTTACAAATCGCGAAAGCAAGTAAGCGTGTAGGCAAGCAAATAATTGCTTGCCACTTTGAGTTACTATGCGAAAACCAGTAAATTTTGGTATAGTTAAAAGCGAATTTGAAATAGTTGCCAACCTTATTTGGCAGCCAACGTATAAAAGAGGTAGCTGAATGTCTGACACTCCTACAGACGGCGACAAAAGTAATAAATTGTTATACTGCTCTTTTTGTGGCAAAAGCCAACACGAAGTGCGTAAATTAATTGCAGGTCCTTCAGTATACATTTGTGATGAATGTGTAGAGCTGTGTAACGATATTATCAGGGAAGAAATCAAAGACATTGCTCCTAAGCATAATTCGTCTGATAAACTACCTGTGCCAAAAGAAATTCGTAATCACTTAGATGACTACGTAATTGGTCAAGACCATGCTAAAAAAGTATTGTCTGTAGCGGTATACAATCACTACAAGCGCCTACGCAACCAATCTACAAAGCAAGAAGTAGAACTAGGTAAAAGTAACATTTTGCTTATTGGCCCTACAGGTAGTGGTAAAACATTACTAGCAGAAACACTTGCGCGTTTACTTGATGTACCGTTTACTATGGCAGATGCAACTACACTAACCGAAGCCGGTTATGTAGGTGAAGATGTAGAAAACATCATTCAAAAACTGCTACAAAAATGTGACTACGACGTAGAAAAAGCGCAACGTGGTATTGTTTACATTGATGAAATTGACAAAATTTCGCGTAAATCAGATAACCCATCTATTACACGTGACGTGTCGGGTGAGGGCGTACAACAAGCGCTGCTTAAACTAATTGAAGGCACGGTTGCCTCAGTACCACCACAAGGTGGTCGTAAGCACCCGCAGCAAGAGTTTTTACAGGTTGATACCTCTAAGATTTTATTTATCTGTGGTGGTGCCTTTGCAGGCCTAGATAAAGTAATCGAACAGCGTAGCCATAAAAATACCGGAATTGGCTTTGGTGTTAACGTTAAAGAGTCAGCGTCGAGCCGCTCTTTAAGCGAAACATTTAAAGACGTAGAGCCAGAAGATTTAGTTAAGTACGGCTTAATTCCTGAGTTTATTGGTCGTTTACCTGTTGTTGCTACATTAACTGAGCTTGATGAAGCGGCACTTGTACAAATATTAAGTGAACCTAAAAACGCCATTACTAAACAGTTCTCTGTATTGTTTGGTATGGAAGACGTTGAATTAGAGTTCCGTGATGATGCACTAAGCGCTATTGCTCACAAAGCAATGGAGCGTAAAACAGGTGCTCGCGGACTTCGCTCAATTGTTGAAGGCGTACTGCTTGATACTATGTATGAGCTGCCATCAATGGATGATGTAAGCAAAGTGGTTATAGATGAAACCGTGATTAAAGGTGAATCTGACCCAATCTTGATTTATGAAAACAATAATCAAGATAAAGCTGCATCAGAGTAGTTTTTAAGCTATTTGTATAAAAAAGGAGCCTTAGGCTCCTTTTTTTATAATTAATTTGAACGAGTTGGGGAAAATTGTTGAACTTTAATTAGATTATCCCCATATACTTGAGTAATCTTTTAAATAAATGAAGTGCGAAGAGAAACTATAATGACGCTTGAGAGAACCGATCGAGTCGAAATCCCAGTGTTAGCACTGCGCGATGTTGTGGTATATCCGCACATGGTGATCCCGCTTTTTGTAGGCCGTGAAAAATCAATAAAATGCCTCGAAGCGGCAATGGATAAAGACAAACAAATTTTCTTGGTTGCACAAAAAGATGCAACTGTAGACGAACCTGAGCAAGACGATATTTACCGTATCGGTACTATTGCTACTGTACTTCAGTTATTAAAGTTACCAGACGGTACAGTTAAAGTTTTAGTTGAAGGTACGCAGCGCGCACAAATTGAAGAATTTGTAGATAACGATGAGTTTTTTGTAGCGAATGCTCAGTTCATCGAATCTGATTCAGTGGATGAGCAAGAACAAGATATTTTCATCCGCAGCGCTGTTAGCCAGTTTGAAGGCTATGTAAAACTTAATAAAAAAATTCCACCTGAGGTATTAACCTCTGTTTCAGGCATTGATGAGCCAGCACGCCTTGCCGATACAATGGCAGCGCATATGCCATTAAAAGTGCCTGAAAAACAAAAAGTGTTAGAAATTTCAAGCGTTACAGAGCGCTTAGAATACTTAATGGCACTGATGGAAGGTGAAATAGACTTATTGCAAGTTGAGAAAAAAATTCGTACCCGCGTGAAAAAGCAGATGGAAAAGTCTCAGCGCGAGTACTACCTCAACGAGCAAATGAAAGCCATTCAAAAAGAACTTGGTGAGCTTGATGATGTACCTGACGAATTTGAAGCGCTTAAAAAGCGTATTGAAGAATCAGGTATGCCAGAAGAAGCGAAAGAAAAAGCATCAGCTGAGCTTAATAAGCTTAAAATGATGTCGCCAATGTCTGCAGAGGCCACTGTAGTGCGTTCATACATTGATACGTTAATTAACGTACCTTGGAAAAAACGCTCTAAAGTGAAAAAAGACTTAGCAGGTGCGCAAAAAATTCTTGATAGCGACCACCATGGTTTAGATAAAGTTAAAGAACGCATAATTGAATACCTCGCGGTGCAGCAACGTACTAATAAGCTTAAAGGGCCTATTTTATGTTTAGTGGGACCACCGGGTGTAGGTAAAACGTCACTAGGGCAGTCTATTGCACGTTCTACGGGTCGTAAATATGTTCGTATGGCATTAGGTGGCGTACGTGACGAAGCTGAAATTCGTGGTCATCGTCGTACTTACATTGGCTCTATGCCAGGCAAGCTGATTCAAAACATGACAAAAGTGGGCGTTAAAAACCCATTATTCTTGTTAGATGAAATTGACAAAATGTCATCAGATATGCGCGGCGACCCAGCATCTGCACTATTAGAGGTGCTCGATCCGGAGCAAAACAGCCACTTTGCTGATCACTACTTAGAAGTTGATTACGATTTATCGGATGTAATGTTTGTAGCAACATCAAATAGCTTTAATATCCCTGGTCCACTATTGGACAGAATGGAAGTTATTCGCTTATCGGGTTACACCGAAGATGAAAAGCTAAACATTGCAAAAGAGCACTTAATTACTAAGCAAGTTAAACGCAATGGTTTAAAACCTTCTGAGCTAGTAATAGAAGACAGTGCAATTATTGGCATTATTCGTTACTACACGCGTGAAGCGGGCGTACGTAATTTAGAGCGCGAAGTATCTAAACTATGTCGTAAAGCCGTTAAAAATATCTTACTTGATAAAGAGACTAAAACAGTCACTATCAATCAAGATAACCTAGAAGAGTTTTTAGGGGTACAGCGCTACGACTACGGTAAAGCTGAAGACGGCGATCGCATTGGCCAGGTAACAGGCTTAGCGTGGACCGAAGTAGGCGGCGATTTACTGACCATTGAATGTGCGGCTGTGCCAGGTAAAGGCAAGCTAAGCTACACAGGTTCACTGGGCGATGTAATGCAAGAGTCGATACAAGCGGCCATGACGGTGGTTCGTAATCGTGCTGATACGTTCCGTATTAATAACGATTTTTACGAAAAACGCGACATTCATGTGCATGTACCAGAGGGCGCGACCCCTAAAGATGGTCCAAGCGCCGGTGCAGCAATGGTAACGGGTTTAGTATCGAGCTTAACAGGTAACCCCGTTAAAGCCGATGTAGCAATGACAGGTGAAATAACACTGCGCGGTGAAGTACTGCCTATTGGTGGTTTAAAAGAGAAACTACTTGCTGCACACCGTGGTGGAATTAAAACAGTCATCATTCCAAAAATTAACGAACGTGACTTAAAAGAGATCCCAGATAACGTACTGGCAGGCTTAGATGTTCACCCAGTTACATGGATTGATGAAGTATTAAAGTTAGCTTTAGTGCATCCTGTTGAGAGTTTTTCAGTCGAAACACCGAAAAACCAATAAAAAACCCAAAAAAAGTGCTTTAAAGGGCTTTTCAAATCTAATCGGTATGATAAGTTAAGCACTGGTTTTCGAGCCTAGCCCTTATGGGGCCTAGGCTTAAGAAAAATATAATCATGTGAGCATTAAAAGTTTGCTCTAAAATTTTCAAAAAAGTGATGTTAGTTTAAAAAACAATCGCTCTTGATAATAACAATGAAAGAGGATGATATTGTGAATAAATCTCAATTAATCGATCAAATCGCAGCTGACGCTGACATTTCTAAAGCGGCTGCAGGTCGTGCACTAGATTCATTCATCGAGTCTGTATCTGGAGCGCTTAAAGATGGCGATTCAGTTGCACTTGTAGGTTTTGGTACTTTCTCAGTACGCGAGCGTGCTGCTCGTTCAGGCCGTAACCCACAAACTGGTGAAACTATCCAAATCGCTGCGGCAAATATTCCTTCTTTCAAAGCCGGTAAAGCGCTGAAAGACGCAGTAAACTAATCACTGTTTAAATACAGATTAGTTATGGCGAGTGTATATAAACTTAATTATCCTAATCGATGAATTAAGTAACTTCACCGCCAGTTACTTCAAGTGAAAAAGCGTATCTGGTAAGATACGCTTTTTTTACATATGACAAGGTAAAATACCTTGATCAATAAGAGATAAACAAATGCTTGAGAAAATCAGAGAGGGCTCACAGGGTCCTGTAGCCAAAATAATTTTAGGCGCGGTGATTTTATCTTTTGCCTTAGCAGGGATCGGTAGTTACTTAGGTCAAACCCCAGAACAACCCGTTGCTGAAGTAAATGGAATTAAAATTAGCCAAACCGAATTTAATCGTGCTTATCAAAACGAACGTAGCCGTTTAGAGCAACAATTTGGCGAATACTTTGCACAAATCAGTGCAGATCCAAATTACATGGCGCAAATTCGTCAAGGTGTAATTGACCGCTTAGTACAACAAGAATTGCAATCACAATTAGCGGCAGATTTAGGCCTTCGCGTAAGCGACGACAGCGTACGTAAAACAATTTTAGAACTACCGTACTTTCAAATTGGTGAAAAATTTAATAACGACCGTTACCTACAAGTAATTCGTCAAATGAACTTTCAACCAGATGCTTTTCGTGAGTACTTACGTAAAGACATGACACGCAGCCAATTAGTGTCTGCGGTTGCTGGTACTGAGTTTGCACTTGAAAACGAGCTTAAACGCGCTGCAGCCCTGCAGCAGCAAACGCGTAGCATAGACTACCTTGTGTTAAGCAAAGAAGCGTTACAAGCAAACGTAGACGTATCTGAGCAAGAAATTGCTGATTACTACGAGCTAAACGCATCACAATTTTTATCGCCAGAGCGTGTATCGGTTGATTACATTGAGCTTAAAGCACAAGATATCACCGTAGAGTCGGTAACAGAAGACGACGTAAAAGCGTATTATGAGCAAAATAAAGCACAATACATCGAGCCTGAAAAACGCCGTGTATCGCACATTTTAATTGATAACAGCGAAGATGATGATGCCGCGCTTGAAAAAGCCAACGCATTACATGAGCAGTTAGAGCAAGGTGCTGATTTTGCACAGCTTGCAGAGTCATCATCTGATGATGTTGTGAGTGGCGAAATGGGCGGCGACCTAGAGTGGATTGAGCGCGATGTAATGGACCCAGCTTTTGAAGATGCTGCATTTGCGCTTCAAAGCAAAGGTGATATTTCAGAAGTTGTAGCATCAGAGTTTGGTTATCACATCATTAAACTTACTGACTTACAGCCAGAGCAAGTAAAAGCGTATGACGACGTAAAAGCCGACTTACGTGCAGAGCTTGAGCAAACTGAAAAAGTAGATGCGTTTTACGAAAAGCAAACAGAAATGGGTGCCTTAGCATTTGAGATTTCTGACCGTTTAGACGATGCAGCAGAAGTGGCAGACGTTGAAGTTAAAACCACGCCACTTGTTGCACGTAATGCATTGCCAGAGCCACTTAATACACCTGCGGTAATTTCTCAGTTGTTCTCAGTAGAATTACTTGAAGATAAAGTAAACTCAGAAGTGATTGAGCTAGGTGATGAGCACGTTATTGTAGTACGTGTAAATAAATACGAGCCATCTGCAACTAAACCGCTTGCGCAAGTGAGTGAGCAAATCAAAACACGTTTAGTTAATGAAAAAGCATCAACACTTGCTAAAGAAAAAGCACGTGAGTTATTTGCACAAGTTCAAGCAGGTAAAACGCTAAGCGATGTGGCCAGTGAGCAAAACCTAACGGTACGTGAAGAAGCGAGCTTAACGCGTCAAAGCTACACGGTTTCGCCTGCTATTGTAACGCAAGCGTTTAAAATGCCTCGTCCTAATGATGCACCAAGCACAGACGTGGTTGATTTAAACAACGGTGATGCAGCAATTGTTGCACTTAAATCGGTAAGCGATGCGCAAGTAACCGCAAATATCGACCCGCAAGTACAGCAAAACATTACTATGGCGCAAGCTAACAAAAACTACTTAGCGTTTATTGAGTCTTTAAAGGCTAAAGCTGAGCTAAATCTACCTGTGGTAGAGCAAGCAGCAGAATAATCGCGATACGTTAAAAAAAGGCGCGTTACTTTATAAGTAACGCGCCTTTTTTATAACTTCAATGTGCTTAGTAAAATAATTAGGCAGTATTGTTTTATAAATATAAGCTTAGTATTAACAGCAAATTAAGCGCTGTGTTACTTTTGATTGCGGATTTTGAAACACCTCTTCGGTACGCCCATATTCTACTACCTCACCTTTTTCAAGCACTACTAGCTGATCGCTGATATGGCGCACTAAACTTAAATGGTGCGTAATGAGTACATAAGTTAGACCGGTTTCTTTTTGCAGCTTAAGTAATAAGTTAACTGTTTGCGCACGAACGGAGGGATCTAAAGCCGACAGCGCTTCATCAAGCACCACCACTTTAGGGTCTAAAATGAGCGCCCGCGCCAACGCTACACGCTGCAATTGGCCTACACTAAACATGTGAGGGTAATAATGTTGATGATCGATTAGCAATCCCACTTTAGAAAGCGTGGCATCTATTTTTTCTTGGCGAGCGAGTTGGTCTGAATCGGTATTATACTGCAAGCAATCATCTAGCATATCACCTATGGTGAGACCCGGGTTGAGCGAGGCAGCGGAGTCTTGGAATATCATGCGGATATGTCGACATTGATCATCGCGCACGCCGTCATCTTCAATAATGTTACTTTCTAATAAAATTTGCCCACTGTCGGCGCTATCTGCCCCTGCGAGTAATTTAGCGAGTGTACTTTTACCCGCACCGGTTTCACCGATTACTGCGATTGTTTCGCCTTTGCCCACACAAAAAGAGATATTTTTTAGTACCTCAAATTTTTTGCGGCTAAATAAACCGGCACGTATGTTAAAGGTTTTACAAAGCGCTTGTACTTTTAATACCGGTTGCATTACTTCATCTCCTTAATAAGCGGAAAATGACACGCATAGCTGTGCCCATGGTGCTTAGTAAGTGCAGGGGTAATTACACATTCTTTTTGTGCTTGAGGGCAGCGTGGGCCTAATCGGCAACCTATAGGTAAATGTTGCAAAGTAGGGATAGTGCCTTTAAGTGCATAAAAGGGTTCTTTGTGTGCTAAGCCTTGCTCATAATTGGGTAAGCTTTTTAATAACGCTTGCGTGTAAGGATGGCGAGGCTGGCGGAAAATACGTTGCGTAGGGCCGGCTTCAACCATTTGCCCACAATATAAAACATGAATACCGTGCGACCAGTCGGCTATTTCTTCAAGCTCATGAGAAATCATCAAAATAGACATATTTTTTAATTGATTTAAGCTTTTTAGCAACCTAAATACCTGTGCACGAGTGGTGCTTTCAAGCGCTGTAGTCGGCTCATCAGCAATTAGTAGCTTAGGAGTGCGCGCTATGGCCATGGCAATCATGACCTTTTGGCACACGCCTTCTGATAGCTCGTGCGGGTAACTATCAAGCACAGCGTCGTGGTTTTTAATACCCACTTTATGGATAAGTGCTTTTACGCGGTCTTTACGTTCTCTATTGCGCTTTAAAAAAAAGCCTTTAGTGGATGTTTCAGGCAGTGTTTCGGCTATTTGGTCAAATATTTTAGCGGTCGGGTCAAGGCAGCGGCTAGGGTCTTGGTAAATCATCGCAATGTCTTGGCTGACTGTTTTTCTGCGTTGCTCTGGGGTTAAGCGCATTAAATCAACACCGCGCCAATGCATTCTATCGGCTGTTATATGCCAGCGTTCGTTAAGTACCCCAACAATGGCTTTGGCTATTAAGCTTTTACCAGAGCCCGACTCACCCACCAAGCCATGTACTTCACCTTCTTTTAGGCTAAAGCTGACTCTATCTACAGCGCGAATCACCGTTTCAGAGGTACGCAGCTCTATGGTTAAATTTCTAACGTCGAGTAATTGCATTTAATCAGCCTTACGTGCTTTAAGCACTTTTCGTAGGCCATCACCTACTAAATTGGTAGACAAAACCGCTAAAAATAATAATACACCCGGTAGCGCAACGGTCCAAGGTGCTAAATATATAAGGCCTAAATTCTCAGCCAGTATGGCGCCCCATTCGGTTGTTGGGGGCTGTGCACCAAGTTTTAAAAAGCCTAAGGCGGCAATATCTAAAATAGCAGTAGAAAGCGCGGTGGTAAAAATAACCACAATGTGCTCATAAATATTAGGAAAAATACCCCGTGACAAAATATGCCAGTTAGAGGCACCATCAAGCCTAAAAGCGGTAATGTAGTCTTTGCTTAGCTCATCAACAATTAAATTACGAATAGAGTGAATAAATTGCGGTAATAACGCCAGTATAATGGCCCACACTGTATTCATTAAGCCCGGCCCAAGCACTGCAATAATAATAATCGCCAATAGCAAAGACGGAATAGAGAGCGTGATATCAAGCAAGTGATTTAAAAAGCTTGAGCGAAGGCCGCGGCTAATGCCGGCAAAGGTGCCAACAAGCACACCAATAATGGTGGTAATAAATGCAGCCACCACCGATAAGCCAAACGTGTAGGTTGCGCCATTCATCAAGCGCGAGAGTACATCGCGTCCTAAATCATCGGTGCCTAAAATAAAGCGCACATCGCCCATTTCTCGCCATGATGGCGGTATAAGTAAAGCATCGCTATGTTGCTGGTTAACTCCATACGGCGCTAAAAAGGGCGCACTGGCGGCCAATAACGCAAACGCCATAAAAATCCATAACCCCACCAAGGCGGGGTGATTGTTTTTAAATTTTCGCCAAAAACGCGCCAGCGGCGATTTATTCGACTCTTCAGAAAATAATTTAAACTTTACCATGTGCCTGATTCCGCGAAATTGGGTCGAACAGAGTATATGTAAGCTCGGCAACAATAGTGGCAATAATAACAAACATAGACACCGCCATTAAACCGCCTTGAATAGCAGGGTAGTCTCGTTGGTAAATACTATCGATTAGCCAACGGCCAATACCCGGCCAAGAAAAAATAACTTCGGTTATCATTGCAAGCGTAATGAGCGTACTAAATTGCAGCCCTATTTGTTTTATTACCGGCAATAGCGCATTGCGCAGCGCATGATGCATGATTAATTGGCGGCGATTAAGGCCTTTTGCCCTGGCTGTTTTTATAAAGCTTTGATCCATTACTTTAAGCATAGAGTCGCGGGTAAAGCGCACTAAAACAGTGGTAGGAAACATGGCCAGTACTATGGTTGGCAGTGTTAAGTGATGCAGTGCATCTATAAATGCTTCACCTTTGTAGGGGAAGCCTGCGAGCATAATATCGATTAATATAAACCCGGTATTAGGCGGTATTTCAAATAGTAATCCCATTCTACCCGACATAGGAAACCAGCCCAGTTTGAGCGAAAAAATCATAATAAGTAACAGCGCTAACCAAAAAACCGGAATAGAGTAACCAATCATGGTGGTAGAGCTAATTAATTTATCTGGCCAACGGCGTGTATATGCTGAGGCCAAAATGCCCGCTGGTACACCTACCACAACCGATACAATAAGCGCATAAACACACAGCTCTAAAGTTGCTGGAATTAAATCTAAAATGTGCTGAAAAACGTTATCTCCCGAGGCAAACGACACGCCCCAATCACCTTGAAATATACGCCCTAAAAACGCTAAATACTGCATAACGTAGTTGCTGTCATACATGTATTTATCTTCAAGCTCACTGTGCTGAGAAAAATTACCGCTAGGAATGCCACTTAGGTTGCTAAGCGGATCCCCTGGGAACAAGTAGCTAAGCGAAAAGGTAAATATGCTTAGCATTAAAATCATGAACAAAAACAAGCCAAGGCGGCGTAATATATAATCAAGTATCATTATTTTTTCCTCGCATTTGCGAGTGAAATCGCCCCAAATGGGCCAAGGGTTATCCCTTCTACATCGGCACTATTTGCTTGAAAACGCATACCATGAGCAATAGGCACTAACGGAAGCTGATCTACAATGAGCGCTTGAACCTGATCGTAATACTGTTTGCGTAAGCTTAAATCGGTGGTGTCGAGCGCTTGGGTGAGCAATAAGTCAAACTGCGGGTTACACCAATTGGCTGGGTTTTTACCGCTAAAAGTGGCAGTGCAGCTTAGCAATGGGCTAAAAAAGTTATCTGGATCGGGGGTATCGGCAGCCCAGCCGAGTAATACGCTATCGTGGCGGTGCTCACCTATACGCTGAATAAAAGTATTCCACTCGTACTCAACAATACTCACGTTAACACCTATTTTTCGTAAATCGCTTTGCATCAGCTCAGCCATTTTACGGGCATTAGGATTGTATATTCGACTCACCGGCATTGCCCAAATGGTCATATCAAAGCCATTAGGTAACCCCGCTTCTATGAGCAGTTTTTTAGCCAGCTCTGGATCAAACATAGGCATGTTTTCTTGTGGTTCAAAGCCCCACGAGGTCGGCGGTAAAATAGATTGCGCGCGTATGCCATTACCGTAATAAACGGCTTGCATTATTTTGTCTATATCAATTGCATGCGCAAGGGCTCTGCGCACTCTAATGTCATCAAAAGGGGCGCGCTCAGTATTAAAGGCCCAATAACCAATATTTAAATTGGTTTCTTTTTCAACGTTTATATCGTCTCGTTGCGCTAAAATACTCAGTTGTGCACTACTTGGGTGCGCGGTTACATCGCACTCTTTAGTGAGCATTTTTGCTATGCGCGTAGTGCCGTTTGTCGTAATGTCGTAAACCAGCTGTTCAAGGGCAACATCGTGCTTCCAATAAAGGGGGTTGCGGTAAAAGCGCACTAAGTGATCGCGTCGGTACTCTTTATAAATGTAGGGGCCTGTGCCAATAGGGTACTGATCGAATAAATTAGTTTGATCTCGCGCTTTTAATTGCATTGCGTATTCTTGCGACAGCACCACGGCAAAGTCGGTGGCCATGTTCGTTAAAAAACTGCTTTCTGGGTGAAATAGCTCAAAGCGCACTTGATAGTCAGACACGCGTACAATTTTACGAATAAGCTGATCGAGCCCCACACTTTGAAAATACGGGTAGTTTGCATCGCCTACAAAATGGTACGGGTTGTACACGTCAAATAATCGGCTAAAGGTAAAAATCACATCATCAGCGTTAAAATCGCGAGTAGGGGTAAAGTACGAGGTAGAATGAAATTTTACGCCTTTACGCAGCGTAAAGGTAACCGACTTTCCATCGTTGCTAATTTTCCAATCGGTTGCCAGCTCACTTTTAAAATCTGCAGTAACAGGGTCAATACTAATTAAACGGTCAAATAACTGATTAGCAATAATATCAATAGTTGAGCCAGTGGTTGTTACTTGCGGATTAAACGACACAGGGTTCGCTTCGGCGCAATAAACGAGGCCTTGGTTTTTCTCTGCTATTATTTCTTCTTTACTATCAAAGCAGCCTGTTAAGGTGCTGGCTAGTAAAACAAGTAGTATTTTATGCACTCGCATAACCTCTAACTATTTATCTTCTAATAAATTGTATTTTTTAAGATAACCACGTAATTGATGATACGTTAAACCGAGTACTTCTGCAGTTTTCTTTTGATTAAATTGGCTATGCTCAAGGGCTTTATTAATCATATTTATTTCAAATTCGTTAGAGCGCTCTTTTAAGCTACACGGAAATTCAATTGGGGCGCTAAGCTCGTTACTAAGCTCGCTAACAGGTGTGGCTAGTGTTGTAGGCTCAGCTGGGGCAACCGGTGTTGCAATAGCAGCTTTAATGCGTGCTTTGGGTCTAAAACGGCTTTCAAACGGGTCTAAAATAATCTGGTGAACGGGGATATGTTCATTGCCATGACGATACAAGCTTCGCTCAACTACATTTTTAAGCTCGCGTATATTACCCGGCCAATCGTAATTTAGCAGGGTTTCGGTGGCGCTGCGGGTAAAGCCACTAAATAACTCCCACTCTAAATCGCGTGCCATGTTCATCGCAAATTGCTCAGCGAGTAGCATAATATCGTCTTGACGTTCGCGCAGTGGTGGCAGGGTAATTACATCAAAGGCTAAGCGGTCAAGTAAGTCACTTCTAAATTCGCCCTGTTCAGCAAGGTGGGGTAAATCTTCGTTGGTGGCACACACTAAACGAGTATCTACCTTTACAGTGTGTTTACCACCAACCCGCTCAAATTCACCATATTCTATAACGCGCAGAAGCTTTTCTTGTACCATGGCCGATGTATTAGCCAGCTCATCTAAAAATAAGGTACCGCTGTTAGCGCGCTCAAAGCGACCTTCGTGACGTTTACTTGCTCCGGTAAAAGCACCGCTTTCATGACCAAATAATTCGCTTTCGAGGAGGTTTTCGTTAAGGGCTGCACAGTTAAGCTTTACGTAGTTTTGATCCCAACGCTTTGATAAAAAGTGTAAACGGGCGGCTATAAGCTCTTTACCGGTTCCTCGCTCGCCAATAATAAGCACTGGCTTATCTAAATTAGCTAACTGCGATACCTGATCAAGTACAGCTAAAAAGCTATCAGATTGGCCGAGTAAATTATCCTGTTGGCGATATTGGCTCATTTTTCCTAACTCTTGGTCATTTTTGCTAACAGTTAGTGTATTTCATAATCAGGGATAACTAAAGGAATTTGTATATTTAGTTTAACTTAATGAAAATAAAGTGTATTTTAGATTTTAAAAAGTTGGCAAGCATATTGATACTAGTTACAGCAGACCAACTAAGTTTATATTACAGAGGTAAATGTTATGGGAATTTTTTCACGTTTTGCAGACATTGTTAATTCTAATATCAATGCCATTTTAGATAAAGCAGAAGACCCAGAAAAAATGGTTCGTCTTATTATCCAAGAGATGGAAGACACATTGGTAGAGGTGCGCTCTACTTCAGCTAAAACACTGGCTGAGAAAAAAGAATTAGTACGTCGTGTAGACACACTAAAAGCACAAGTAAGTGATTGGCAAGACAAAGCAGAGCTTGCACTAAGTAAAGACCGCGACGATTTAGCGCGTTCAGCATTACTAGAAAAGCAAAAATCGGCAGAAGCAGTCGCAGCAGTAGAGTCTGAGCTTGAGCATGTAGAGTCTCATATTGAGAAACTTCAGCAAGAAGTCACCACTCTACAAGAAAAGCTAGCCGATGCTAAAGCACGTCAAAAGGCAATTATTTTACGTCAACGTTCGGCTGAGTCGCGCCTTGAAGTGAAAAAAGCCCTTGATAGCTCTAAAGTAGAAGATGCACTTAATCGCTTTGAGCGCTACGAAACTAAAATTGATGGACTAGAATCTCAAATAGAGTCTTACGATTTAGGTAAAAAGTCGCTTGCAGATGAAATTGCCGACCTACAAAAAAATGAAAAGATAGATGATGAGCTTGCCGAACTTAAAAAGAAGCTAGCTGATAAATAACTTATAAAGGGGTACTTAAAGTGCCCCACTGCTTAAAACATCGATTACGGATTGTCAGGAGAGGATTATGTTTGATCCAGAGATACTAATTGCACCATTTATCTTGTTCATGATTTTTGTTGCGCCACTGTGGTTAATTTTGCACTACCGTAGCAAAAAGCAAGTGAGCCAAGGGTTAAGTGAGCATGAACATCGCCAGTTATTGGAACTTGCCCACAAGGCCGAAAAAATGGCTGATAGAGTAGAAACCCTTGAAGCATTACTCGATCAAGAGTCACCACAATGGAGACGCAAAGTATGAGTGCCAAACGCGAATTATTAAGAGACCCACAGCGCGGCAAAATCGCCGGTGTATGTGCGGGATTAAGTGACTACTTTAATATGGAGTTATGGTTAGTTCGCATTATTTTTGTTAGTGCGGTACTGCTAACGGGTGGCCCATTATTTGTGGTAGCGTATATTGCAGCGTGGTTTATTTTAGATAAAAAAGACCCCATAACTATACATGCTAGTAGCTCAACTAAAACTGACGATCCGCTAGAAGTTAAATTTAAAGTATGGCAAAAAGGCGAGCCACCGCGCCGCGCATTGCAAGACTTAAAAGAGCGTTTAACGCGAATAGACACGCGTCTTCAAGATATGGAGCGCCATGTTACTTCAAGCGAGTTTACGGTTAGCCGTGAAATCAACAAACTTTAAAGGATTTAATAGCACTTTGTTCGGTGATTAAGCATCAATGAAGTGCTAGCCCATTATGAGTAGCACTTCATTTGCCAAAAAAACCTTTAAAAGTATTAAAGGTTCAGCCCAAAAAGCCCTTCATCGCAGTTTAGATCAACACGTAAAATTGGCCGTAACCGGCCTAAGTGGCAGTGGTAAAACCGCGTTTATTACCGCACTTGTTAAGCACCTTACAACACAAAGCGATGATAAAAACTTACCGTTTTTTGATGTAATGCGAGAGCACCGCCATATAGCCACTAAAGTGGTGCCGCAAGAGGCGTTAAAAGTCCCTACGTTTGACTATCCGCGTGCACTTAATGCCTTGCTCCCAACTGATGGGGAGCCTACATGGCCTGCATCAACCGAGCGTATTAATACCCTGCGTTTAGCGATTAAATACCAAAGCGCATCAGGGTTACGTGGGCATTTTTCGCCGCAATCTACGCTGTATTTAGACATTATCGACTACCCTGGTGAATGGCTACTTGATTTACCTATGCTTGAGCAAAGCTATAGTCAGTGGTGCGAGCAACAATATCCGCTATTGTTACAGCACCCGCGTGTGAACACCTCTACTGAATTTTTAAACGCGCTTGAACAGCTTGATTTAAATGCCCCTGTAGATGAAGGCTTACTTGCACACATTGCAGCGCTTTATCAAAGTATGCTGGTAGGGCTTAAAAAAGATACTAAGCTTGCCATGTTACAACCTGGGCGCATGCTTATGCCTGGTGACTTACAAGGTGCGCCGCTTTTGTTGTTTTTTCCGGTAAATGCGCAGCATATAAAAAGTGATGAGGTAGTGGCAGGCTCTAACTTAGCGCATTTAATTAAGCGCTTTAACGCCTATGTAAAAGAGGTGGTTAAGCCATTTTATAATGAGCACTTTAAACACTTTGACCGCCAAATTGTGTTGGTAGACGTACTCAGCGCTTTAAATGAAGGCCATGAAACACTCCAAGAGCAAAGTAGTGTAATAAACCAATTACTCTCACACTTTAATTACGGCGAGTCGGGATTTTTTAAGCGTTTATTTAAACCCAACATAGATAAAATACTGTTTGCTGCAAATAAGTCAGATCATATAAGTGCAAAGCACCATAAAGACTTAGCACTACTACTTGACTCATTAGTGCATGAGCAAAGTAATCACTTAAAGTTTGATGGCGTACAAATAGAAACCATGGCAATGTCGTCAATTGCAGCAACGCAGCCGTGCCAAGTGGCCGATAAAGGCCAAACGCTTGATTGCATTTATGGCAAACCACTTAACGAGCAAGATTGGCTTACTTATTTACCCCCACAGCCACCAAAGCGCATGCTTAATAAAAATGAGTGGCCAGCGCAGGGCTTTGAGTTTTTATCGTTTGCGCCTATGCCAAACCCCGATAAGCAACTTAAGCATATTCGCCTTGATCATGTGATGCAGTACTTGTTAGGAGACAAATTATCATGAACGACACACAGCAAACTTTTCAAGCAGGTAGGCGAATTGATAGCCAAGCTGATGAACAGGTTGAGGCGACGCTTGCTCCTGCAAAAATAATTACCCAAGGTCAAAGTGAATACATTGAAGAGCCTGAAGATGAACTTCTTGATGAAGAAATAGACCTAGAGCCGGTATATAAAAAGTCTAAATGGCAAACGCTTAAAGGGGTGTTTGCTGTAAGCTTTTTAGTGTTAGTGCTTTTAGAATTTGCGTATTCGTTAGTGTTTGCGTTTCAGCAGTCGGTCATTTTAGGCGGCGTGTATTTAACGGCGGTGGTAAGCGGTGTGTTGCTAATTGGGCGCATGCTATGGCGCGAATACAGAATGCTGCGCAGTTTAAAGCGTAATCAATTACACCGCCAAGAAGCCGACAGACTCTTAAATAGTGAGCAAGTAGGTGGCGCATTACCCTGGCTTGAAAAACTAAATAAGCACCAACAACTAGACAACTTCGAAGCGTTTAAAAACCAAGTGGCTACCCACCATAGCGATAAAGAAATAATGACCCTTTACGCAAATAGCTTGCTTATAACGCAAGACACCAAAGCTAAAAAGCTTATAAATCGTTTTGCGACAGAGTCAGCGTTGCTTGTTGCCTTAAGCCCACTTGCGCTGGTGGACATGATGGCGGTACTTTGGCGCGGTACTAAATTAATAGAGCAAATTGGTAAAATTTATGGCATTGGTTTTGGTTACGCAAGCCGCATTAAGCTCTACCGTATGCTAATAAAACAAGTTATGTTTGTAGGCAGTGCTGAGCTTGTATCTGATTTAGCAGCCACAGCGCTCAGTGCTGAGCTTTTAGGTAAGCTTTCGGGGCGTGCAGCGCAAGGTGTAAGCGCCGGTATTTTTACAGCACGTATTGGTTACAAAGCAATGGAGCTTAGCCGCCCATTACCACGGCTTGAAAACAAACGCAGCTTGTTAAAAGGCACAGTGCAAAGTATTGCCAGCAAAATCATGAGCCGTAAAAAGGCCGAGCCAACGTCCTAAAGTAGCAGTGGCAATATTTGTGTACAAAACCGCGCTGAGCGGTTTTTGCACAAATAGCCATCTGAGCATCCGGCATGCTTGTGATTTAAACTGCGGTGCGTTTTATTTATGTAATTGACACACATAATAAAAACGAGATCACACAATGAGCAAGCAGCATATTAATACCCAATGTATTCATGGCCCGCAAAAAGCAAACGATCCGCACGGCGCACTCACGTCGCCTTTGTATCAAACCTCTACCTTTCATTTTGAAAATGCAGCACAAGGTGCCGCGCGTTTTGCAGGCGATGAGCCCGGTTATATTTACACCCGCCTAGGTAACCCAACCACCACCGAACTTGAGCAAAAAGTAGCACAGTTAGAGGGCTGCGAAGCTGCAGCGGCTACCGCCACAGGTATGGGCGCTGTATCGGCGTCGGTATTAAGCTTTTTATCGCAGGGCGATCATTTAATTGCATCAAGTGCATTATATGGATGTACTTTTGCGTTTTTTGCTCACATGTTACCGCGCTGGGGAATAGAAGTTACTTTTGTTGATATGACCAACGAGGGCGAGCTTCGCGCTGCTATAAAACCTAATTCAAAAATGATATTTGTAGAAACGCCAATCAACCCCACAATGGCAGTCATTGATTTAGCCTTAATTGGCGCGCTCGCTAAGCAACATAATTTAATTAGTGTGGTCGACAACACCTTTTTAACGCCACTGCTGCAATCACCTAAGCAGTACGGCATAGATATTATTGTGCACAGTGCCACTAAGTACTTAAACGGCCATGGCGATGTAGTAGCGGGGCTTGTGTGTGGAACGCATGAGCACATTACCTTAATAAAAATGACGGTACTTAAAGATATTGGTGCCACCATAAGCCCGCACGACGCATGGCTTATTAATCGCGGATTAAAAACTTTAGCCATACGCATGGAGCGCCATTGCCAAAGCGCGCAAACGGTTGCCGAATATTTAGAGGCGCATCCACAGGTTAATATTGTTTATTACCCTGGGCTTAAATCGCACCCTGGCAACAAATATATAGGCAAGCAAATGAAAGCCGCAGGCGGCGTTATCGCATTTGAAATTAAAGGCACCCTTGCTCAAGGATCGCAGTTTATAGATAGCATGAAGCTTTGCACACTTGCTGTAAGTTTAGGTGATGCCGAAACGCTTATTCAGCACCCCGCATCAATGACGCATTCTCCTTACACACCCGAGGAGCGAGCAGCCGCAGGCATAAGTGATGGCTTAATAAGACTCTCTGTAGGGCTTGAAGATGTTAACGATATTATTGACGACTTAAACCAAGCTTTTACATTAATTTGTTAGGTGTATTTATTTGTGTACAGTTGAGTTTACCCTTAACGCCTTTAATTTAATGGTTGTATAATATTAATGCCGTTGGTGTAATTTTAACTATACACTTTAGGGGATCGTGCTAAATGTAGATGTCCGCCTAACTATTAAACTTTTCTTCACTTTTGCATAGTATGGCTGCATTAGATATTCACTCATCTTGAGTACCACACTGACACACATTTAGGGCTTAACCCCAAGAAGGTTATTATGGCTAAAGCAAGTAAATACACCTCTAAAACACCTGATGAAAACGGTGTTATTCATTGGAGCGAAGAAGAAAATAAAATTTGGTCTGAGCTTGTTACGCGCCAACTTGCGTGCATAGAAGGCAAAGCTTGTGATGAGTACATGGAGGGGCTTAAAAAAATAAACCTACCACACGATCGTATTCCGCAGTTAAGCGAACTCAACGAAGTGCTTCTTGCCACCACCGGTTGGCAAGTAGCGCCTGTACCTGCGCTTATCGATTTTGATGAATTTTTTAGGTTATTGGCAAACAAACAATTTCCGGTAGCGACGTTTATTCGTAGTCGAGAAGAGTTTGACTACCTGCAAGAGCCTGACATTTTCCATGAAATATTTGGCCACTGCGCTATGCTAACAAACCCCGACTTTGCCGAATTCACACACAAATACGGCCAGTTAGGGTATACAGCGCAGAAAAAAGATCGTGTATACCTTGCACGTATGTATTGGTTTACGGTTGAATTTGGTTTAATGCAAACCGAAAACGGCCTGCGTATATACGGCGGTGGTATATTATCAAGCCCAGGTGAAACCCAGTACGTGTATTCAGATACACCAGAGATAACGCCTATGAGCGTAATTGATGTGCTGCGTACGCCGTACCGCATTGATATTATGCAACCACAGTACTACACCATAAATTCGATTCATGATCTGTTTGATATATCGCAAATGGATATTATGACTTTGGTTGAGCAAGCTAAAGCGCTTGGTTTGCACGACCCAAAATTTCCACCTAAAGAAAAATTAGCCGGTTAACTTTAATTTAAAAAGAAACGCTAAAGTAAGGATTTAAAATGTCTTCATTAAGTGAACAAAAATGCGAAGCCTGTCACGTAGATGCGCCAAAAGTATCTGAGGAAGAGCTTGCCCAACTTATTACAAAAATTCCAGACTGGGTACCAGAGGTACGCGACGGCATTATGCAACTTGAGCGTGTTTATAAGTTTAAAAACTTTAAGCAAGCTATGGCGTTTACCAATAAAGTAGGTGATATGGCAGAAGATGAAGGCCATCACCCAGGTTTATTAACCGAGTGGGGCAAAGTAACCGTAACGTGGTGGAGCCATTCAATTAAAGGCCTGCACAAAAACGATTTTATTTGCGCAGCTAAAACAGACGACGTATTTAACGCGCTGTAATTAAAAAATTAATTGAGCAGACTAAAAAGGCACTTTTCAGTGCCTTTTTTATTGCATCAAAATTGCGCTGTTAAATAAAGCGCTTATTTAAGGTTTGTCGCTATTTAACATGTCATCGTGTTCGGCCATATCCCACGGAAGTTCCCCTGGGCTGTTACCTAAAAAGTGTAAGTAATTCTCAAATTGATCAAGAATGTCCTTCACAATATCATCTTCACTGTAGCCATATACATCGTAAGATAACCCACCGCGGCGTAAGAAAACATCTGCCTTGTAATACATCTCGGAGTTATCAGCATCCGGTTTTAGCTCTGTATAGGCAAAGCTTGGCATTGGGTGCTCAGTAAGGCGAATATCATACACAAAATCAACATGTTCATGGCGTAGTACGGTTAAATGGGCGCGGCCTAAGTCAGTATCAAAATCTACCTCGGCATGCCACTGGCGCGCTTTTAATTCTGCTTGAACAGCTTGCATTGCTTGTACCACCACACTACTAATGAAGGTATGCACTTTTTCCTTATTCGGATAATTAACCATAGCGGCTAACCGGCGCTTCCAATGAGATAGGTTAACATTACGGCTATTGAGCGCATGTGCTTGTAAGCTCGTATCGCGATGGCCTTCAATGGTAAGTGCGCGCCAAAGTCCCGCGGTTGCAATAAGCATAATAACAGCAAAGGGTAGGGCACTGGCTATTGTCATAGTTTGTAGTGCACTTAGCCCACCTGCTACTAATAAAACAGCAGCCACAGCGCCTTCAAGCACAGCCCAAAACACCCGTTGCCATGCAGGCGTATCAATACTCCCGCCAGAGGCGAGGGAGTCAATAACTAACGAGCCCGAGTCAGATGAGGTTACAAAAAAGGTAATGATTAAAATAACCGTTAGTAGCGAAATAATAAACGATAACGGTAGCACTTCAAATAATTGAAATAGCGCAACGGCATGGTTTGCTTGAACATCGGTTATTAAAGTATTAAACCCTTCATTCATTATTAAATTTAGCGCGGTATCACCAAATACAGAAAACCATAAAAAGGTAAAAATAGTCGGAACTAGCATCACGCCCACAACAAATTGCCTAATGGTTCTGCCGCGGCTAATTTTAGCGATAAACATACCAACAAAGGGTGCCCACGCTATAGTCCAGCCAAATATAAATAGAGTCCAGTTACCAATCCAATCACTACGGCTATAGGCTTGTAAATTAAAAGTACGCTCAACAATACCGCTAAGGTAGCTGCCGGTATTTTGTAAAAACGATTCAAGAATATGAATAGTCGGGCCAATAAAAAACACAAAGGCCATTAATGATACGGCGAGTGTCATGTTTATTATAGATAAACGCTTCACGCCTTTATCCATACCTGCCACCACAGAAAACGTTGCCGCTGCGGTAATAATAACAATAGCGGTAATTTGTACCGTGGTATTAATAGGGATGCTTGGCCATAAGTAGTGCAGCCCGGCATTAATTTGAGTAACCGAAAGCCCTAACGTTGTGGCAATACCAAATAGCGTGCCTAATATGGCAAACACATCAACAGTGTGCCCAATAGGGCCATATATTTTATCACCAATAAGTGGATACAAGGCTGAGCGAATAGACAGCGGAAGACCGTGGCGAAATGCAAAGTAAGCAAGCACTAAACCAACAATCCCATAAATTGCCCATATATGAAAACCCCAATGAAAAAATGCAATTTGCATAGCCTGCTTAGCGGCATTAACGGTTTCTGCGGCGCCCGCAGGTGGAGATGCATAATGGAGCACGGGTTCTGCTACACCAAAATAAAGTAATGCGACTCCGTAACCGGCCGAAAATAGCATGGCAAACCATTCGCCAAAGCTGTATTGCGGTTGCGCATGATCAGGCCCCAGCTTGATATTTCCCCAGCTGGAGGCGGCAACACAAACGATGAAAACTAAGAAGATGGCAACTGATAACATATAAAACCAGCCAAAGGTTTCTGTTATCCACTTGAGGGCGACACTGAATGCTTGCCCTGCCAGTTCAGGGTTACTACTTGTACCAATGACCAAAAGCAGAATAATAAATACCGCAGGCAAAAATACCGGTAGCAAAATAGTTGAGCGTAAAGCAGTTTTTGTCATATTAATCCTTAATATTAATTGCTAACTTTCAAGTATGCTTTACTACCTTATTATATCTTGGGTGTGTTGGCTAATTCAGTCGTTTATTTTGTATACGTATATTGCTTTGAATTAAGGTTGAGTTGAGCACAGAGAAACCCAACGGTTTAGCTATTTAAGAGATAAACTCTAATCTAAACAAAAAAGCTCTAAACCCAAAGGGCTTAGAGCTTTCTAAATTTTGTTAAAACACTAAGCTTTAATGTGCCGTTGGGTTTTGTTTCACTCAACCCAACCTACGTTTAACACCAATCAGCTTAGGGCTTACAGCTAAAAGCTTATCGCTTATTTTAATCATCAATTGAGCGTAGTAGGGCGTTGATGCCTACTTTTTCACGTGTTTGTTGATCTACCTTTTTCACGATAATTGCAGCGTACAGGCTGTGGGTGCCATCTTTTGATGGTAATGCGCCTGGCACAACTACAGCACCTGCTGGTACGCGGCCGTAATGAATTTCGCCGGTTTCACGGTCATAAATACGAGTGCTTTGGCTAATGTAAACGCCCATTGAAATAACAGCGCCTTCCTCTACTACTACACCTTCAACAATTTCAGAGCGTGCGCCAATAAAGCAGTTGTCTTCAATGATGGTAGGGTTAGCTTGTAGTGGCTCTAAAACGCCGCCTATGCCCACGCCGCCCGATAAGTGTACGTTCTTACCAATTTGTGCACACGAGCCAACAGTTGCCCATGTATCAACCATGGTGCCTTCATCAACGTAGGCGCCAATGTTCACATACGATGGCATAAGTACGACGTTTTTACCTACAAAGCTGCCTTTACGTGCTACAGCATTTGGTACTACGCGCATGCCACCTTGCTGAAATTGCTCCGGTGTGTAGTCGCTAAATTTAAGCGGTACTTTATCGTAAAACTGGTTTACGCCGTCGTTCATTGGTTGGTTATCGCGAATACGGAACGATAATAAAACGGCTTTTTTAAGCCATTGGTGTACGACCCATTCGCCTGATATTTTTTCAGCAACACGGGCTGCACCGCTATCAAGAAGCTCTAGTGCGTCAATAATCGCTTGTTTTACTTCGCTAGATACACTGCTTGGGCTAATGCTATCGCGGTTATCCCAGGCGTTTTCTATCATGGTTTTTAAATCTGACATGGTGTGTCCTTATTCTGTTTCGGCGTTGAATTTTTTACGTAATGCCTGATGAATTTTGGCTTGCTCTTCATCAGTCAGCGCTTGGTATTCGTTATTTGATACGACAAAGAAATCCTCTGCACGTTCACCTACCGTTGTAATACGGGCTGCGTGAATGTGTAATAAATGCGCTTGGAAAACTTCGGCAATTTTAGTAAGTAAACCGGGTATATCAACAGCTTGAATTTCTATTAGGCTGCGATCTTTACGTGCATGAGGGCGCAGCACTATTTTAGGTTTAATATTAAAGTCTTTAAATCGTTGCGAGCGATTCTTTTTAAAGCGTATTTTTTTACGTGGTTCGCTAAGTGCTTGCTCAAGCCCACGTTTAATTGACTGAGCACGGCTACTTGCAATAGGGTCGCCGCTCACTTCAAGTATTACAAAGTTAAATAGGGCGTAGCCGTCTTTGGTAGTAAGCACTTGAGCGTGTTGTATTTGCGCCTTTTTAGAACCAATTACGCTAACTAAGCGAGCGAATAACGGCCCAGAATATGGGCTATAAGCAAACACTTGCGTGCCACCATGCATTGCTTTATCAGAAACAATGACACTGGGTAGGCTTAAGTCTGCGCATTTTAATAGGTGCTCGGTTTGCCATGATATTTGCTGCTCGCTAAAGGCAGTAAAGTAATTGGCTTTAAAGCGGCTCCAAATTAAATCAATTTGGTTTTCTAGGTAGCCCAAATTAAGTAAGCGCTGTTTAGCTTGGTGTTTTTTATCGCGTATTTGGTCGCGTTGATCCATTGGGTTTTCAAGCCCTAGGCGTAATGCGCGCTGAGTATGTAAGTATAACTCGCGTAGTAGGGTGTTTTTCCAATCATTCCATAAGTTGTCGTTGGTTGCGCGTATATCGGCAACGGTTAAACAATAGAGGTAATCGAGTTGGCGCTCTGTTTTTACGCGTGAGGCAAAGTCTTTAATAACACCTGGGTCATTTATGTCTTTACGCTGCGCAGTAACCGACATAAGTAAATGGTTACCAACTAACCACGATATAAGCTTGCCATCAGATGATGGGAAGCCATGTAATTTAGAAAAAGCAATGGCATCAACCGAGCCTAGCTCTGAGTGATCGCCGCCACGCCCTTTAGCAATATCATGAAAAATACCCGCTAAATAAAGCAGCTCAGGCTTATCCATACGAGTTACTATTTCACTACAAATAGGAAACTCGCTCACTTTAGATTTATCAAAATATTGGTAAATATTATTGATTAATTTATGGGTGTGCTCATCTACTGTGTAGGCATGAAATAAGTCAAATTGCATTTGCCCAAATATATTACGCCACTGCGGTAAATACGCGGCCAGCATGCCGTGTTTGTGCATGAGCGTGAATGCGCGGCCCATGCCGTTAGGGTGTTTTACAATACGCATAAATGCCTCGCGACACGCTGCGTAATCTTGTAAGTCACCTAATAAACGCCTGCGTACTTGCCTAATGGTACGAATAGTACTTGGGTAAATATGGGTAATTTCGGGGTTGTCGGCAATATGCTCAAACAAAACAAAAAGTTGATCGCGTCTAAAAAATACCGATGGGTTTTTAACCCTAATTTGGTGCCCAACGCGTTCAAAGTCTTTGTCTAACTCAATCACTGGCGCTTCGCTGCTCTCTGGCATAATACTTTCTTCAAAGTACGATAGCAGCATTTGATTAAGCTCGCGTACGCGGCTCATTATTCTAAATAAGCGTTTCATCATACGCTCAACCGAAGCTTTACCATCGCTACCAAAGCCAAGTATTTCAGCTGTGTGTGGTTGATGGTCAAACAACAAACGGTTTTCTGAGCGCCCAGCGGCTAAATGCAGTGCAAAGCGAATATTCCAAAGGTTCTCTAGGCACTCCGAAAGCTCCTGAAACTCTTCATGCGTTAAGTAGCCGTGGCTAATTAGCTCTTGTAGGGTTTCGGCTCTAAAGTGCTTTTTAGCAACCCAAATAATGGTTTGCAAATCGCGAAGACCACCGGGATTTTCTTTTATGTTTGGCTCTAGGTTGTAAGCAGTGCCGTGGCACTTTTTGTGGCGTAGGTTTTGCTCTTGCACTTTGGCTACAAAAAATTCGCCTGAGCGCCAAACAGGGGTTTCTATAATATGCGTTTTGAGTTTTTCAAACTCAATGTGATTACCAAAAATGAGCCTGCTTTCGAGCAAGCTGGTGGCAAAGGTAACGTCTTCACGTTTTTGCTCAATGGCTTGTTCAATGGTACGTACGCTGTGGCCTATCTCTAAATTGAGATCCCATAGCATGGTAACAAACTGGCCTATTTTTTCGCATATTTGCTCGCTAGGCGGCTGCGTAACAAGCAATAAAAAGTCAATGTCGGAGTAGGGGTGTAGCTCGCCACGGCCGTACCCGCCCACGGCAATAAGGGCAAGATCAGGCTCGTGAGCTAAATCGTAAACATGAAACAGTTTAATTAGCAGGCGGTCTATAAACTCAGCCCGGGCATTAATTAAATTACCAACTGGTTGCTTAGAAAATTCGTTATGTAACCACTTATAAAAATAGCTAGAACAATCGCGATAATCGCTCAGTTGCTCAGCATCGCTAAGTAACTTTTTTACTTTGTTGGGTAATGCCACGTGGGCTGGCTCCTTATTGAACCGTTAGCATTGATAAATAACCTGAATGTGAAGTAATAAGTTTATCCCAAGCGGCTATTTTCAGTGTTAACAGTGTTGAATCCACTTGCAAATAGGCTCGCTATTTGGCGCGTCAATTCGATTTGTTTTCACTGAAAATCTCCGGTTTGGGAAAAATAAATTAAATATTACATATAATTCAGTATGTTATTAAGTATATTAACCCGATTAGAGGTTAAATACTTTTTATCAAGCGGCTCGGTTTTTATTAGTGTTCGATAATCCTGTCGATAGTATCATCTGATCGCAGCGTTAAAATTTCAACACCATTTTCAGTCACTAATAGGGTGTGTTCCCACTGTGCAGACAAACTACGGTCGCGTGTAACTACAGTCCACTCATCTTTTAAAAGTTTACACTGGCGCTTACCTGCGTTAACCATTGGCTCTATTGTTAAACACATACCGGCTTTAAGTGTTTCGCCAGTACCCGCTTTACCGTAGTGCATTACTTGAGGCTCTTCGTGAAATTCGCTACCAATACCGTGGCCGCAGTATTCACGTACAATTGAGTAGTTAAAGCTCTCTGCGTATTTTTGAATTGCTTCACCAATATCGCCTAAACGCACGCCTGGTTTTACCATTTTAATGGCAAGGTATAAGCTTTCTTGTGTTACTTGTGCAAGGCGTTTACCTTGAATGTTAGGCGTACCTACATGAAACATCTTTGAGGTGTCGCCGTGGTAACCGTCTTTAATTACGGTTACATCAATGTTGACGCTATCGCCATCTTTTAGCGGTTTGTCATTTGGAATACCGTGGCAAATTACATGATTTACAGAGGTACAAACCGACTTAGGAAAACCGTGGTAATTTAGTGGCGCAGGGATAGCATCTTGCACATTTACAATATAATCATGACAAATTGTATTTAGCTCATCAGTAGTCACACCTGGCACTACATGTGGTTCAATCATTTCAAGTACGTCTGCCGCTAAACGCCCGGCTACACGCATTTTTTCAATTTCTTCAGGGGTCTTGATCACAGCGCTCATTGAGGCTCCAAAGTTGCGTTTTTTAACATTTATCGTCGCACAAATTTTGCACGCGACGTTGAGTATTTAATTTTAATATGGTATAAAGCGCGCCGTCTTTTTACAAATAAATTCTTAAATGATTTTTTGTATTTAAGGCAAACACAATTTTATTTTAACACACACACGTATCGTCACATACACTTGGGTGCATTTGAAGTTTAAATACTTCGGTGTTGGTGCTATGGGATATGTGGAGGCCTAACCCTAAACTACATAGAGGATTTACAAAATGGCAAACGTTTCAATGCGCGATATGCTTCAAGCTGGTGTTCACTTTGGTCACCAAGCACGTTACTGGAACCCTAAGATGAAGCCTTTCATCTTCGGCGCACGTAACCGTGTACATATCATCAACCTTGAGCAAACAGTACCAATGTTCAACGACGCACTTAAGTTTTTATCAAGTGCTGCTGCAAACAAAGGTAAAGTTCTTTTCGTTGGTACTAAGCGCGCAGCAAGCGAAGCAGTTAAAGAAGCTGCTTTACAAAGCGACCAGTTCTTCGTTAACCACCGCTGGTTAGGTGGTATGTTAACTAACTGGAAAACAGTTCGTCAGTCAATCAAGCGTCTTAAAGACCTTGAAGCTCAAAGCCAAGACGGTACTTTCGAGAAGTTAACTAAGAAAGAAGCGTTAATGCTTACTCGCGAAATGGAAAAGCTTGAAAAGAGCCTTGGCGGTATCAAAAACATGGGTGGCCTTCCAGACGCTATCTTCGTTATCGATGCTGATCACGAGCACATTGCTATCCGTGAAGCAAACAACCTAGGTATTCCAGTTGTTGCAATCGTTGATACTAACTCTAACCCAGACGGTGTTGATTACATCGTACCTGGTAACGATGATGCTATCCGTGCAATCAACCTTTACACTAGCTCTGTTGCAGCTGCTATCACTGAAGGTCGTGAGAACAACATCGTTGCTCAAGCTGAGAAAGACGACTTTGTAGAAGCTGAGTAATTAGCTGTCATCAAGTCTTCATCTTTTTAAGGTGAAGACTTGCTATTCTTGTAGAGCGGTTTACCCGCTTATCTAATACCTGATTTCAGATTTGAGGATTTACTAATGGCTGTAACTACTGCCCTAGTTAAAGAATTACGCGAGCGTACTGGCGCTGGCATGATGGATTGTAAAAAAGCGTTAACTGAAACTGATGGCGACATCGAGTTAGCGATTGAAAACATGCGTAAGAGCGGTGCTGCAAAGGCTGCTAAGAAAGCAGGTAACATTGCTGCTGAAGGTACTATCATCATCAAGCAAAACGATGGTGTTGCAGTACTTGTAGAAGTTAACTGTCAAACTGACTTCGTAGCAAAAGACGAAAGCTTCTTAGCGTTTGCTAACAAAGTTGCTGACGCTGCTATCGCTGAAACAGTCACTATCGAAGACTTACAAGCTAAGTTTGAAGAAGACCGTGTTGAGCTAGTAACTAAAATTGGTGAAAACATCAACGTACGTCGTCTTCAGTACATCACTGGTGAAACACTTGTTGAATACCGTCACGGTGAGCGTATTGGTGTTGTTGTTGCAGGTGTTGCTGATGAAGAAACACTTAAGCACATTGCAATGCACGTTGCTGCTTCAAACCCAGAGTACTTAACGCCTGAAGATGTACCTGCTGACGTTGTAGAAAAAGAAAAGCAAGTTCAAATCGACATCGCGATGAACGAAGGCAAGCCTGCTGAAATCGCTGAAAAAATGGTTGTTGGCCGCATGAAGAAATTTACTGGTGAGGTTTCTCTTACTGGTCAAGCTTTCATCATGGAGCCTAAAAAATCTGTTGGCGAAATTCTTAAAGAGAAAAACGCAACAGTTACTAGCTTCGCACGTGTAGAAGTTGGTGAAGGTATCGAGAAGAAAGAAGAAGATTTTGCTGCTGAAGTTGCTGCTCAAATTGCAGCTGCAAAAGGCGAGTAAGATTAACTATTTGTGATGCATAAGGAAATTAGATGCCATTAAAGTACTATTTGCTTTTGCGTCACGCTTAGAAATTCTTTAAAATAACCGCGCTTTTATGTTTATCATAAGCGCGGTTATTTTTTACCCATAATTTAATAAAAAGTTGGCCCCAATACTATGACTATCAATCGTAAACCTATTTTTAGACGTGTTCTTCTCAAATTAAGTGGTGAAGCTTTAATGGGAGACGAAGGCTTCGGCATCGACCCAAAAGTGCTAGATCGTATGGCCCAAGAAATTAAAGAGCTGGTAGAACTCGACGTAGAAGTGGGTTTGGTTATCGGCGGTGGTAACTTTTTACGTGGCGGATCACTAGCAGAAGCTGGCATGAACCGCGTAGTTGGTGACCACATGGGTATGCTTGCAACCGTAATGAACGGCCTTGCAATGCGTGATGCACTACACCGTGCATTTGTTAATTGTCGTTTAATGTCGGCAATCCCTCTAAACGGTGTATGTGATGCATACAACTGGGCTGAGGCAATTAGCTTATTAAAATCTGGCCGCGTTGTTATTTTTGCAGCAGGTACTGGTAACCCGTTCTTCACTACCGATTCTGCTGCGTGTTTACGCGGTATTGAAATTGAAGCCGACACTGTAATTAAAGCGACTAAGGTTGATGGCGTATTTAGTGATGATCCGGTTAAAAACCCAGAAGCCACGCTTTACCGTCACTTAAGCTACAATGAAATTATTGATAAAGAACTAAAAGTAATGGATTTAGCGGCGTTTACACTCGCTCGCGATCATAATATGCCACTGAGCGTATTTAACATGAATAAATCAGGCGCCTTAAAACGCGTAATTATGGGTGAAGAAGAAGGCACACTTATCTCTTCACAAGCCTCAGATGAAGTAATCAAATAATTAGGATTAAACCGTGATTAACGATATTCAAAAAGATGCGCAAGAGCGCATGCAAAAAAGTGTAGCAGCACTAGGTAGTCAACTATCAAAAATTCGTACAGGTCGTGCTCACCCAGCAATTTTAGACGGCATTATGGTATCGTACTACGGTGCTGATACACCGCTTAACCAAGTGGCTAATGTAACGATTGAAGACTCTCGTACGCTTGCTATCGGCGTATTTGACAAGTCTTTAGCGCAAGCTGTAGAAAAAGCAATTATGGCGTCTGACTTAGGTTTAAACCCGATGTCTGCTGGTACAGTAATTCGCGTACCACTTCCTCCGCTTACAGAAGAGCGTCGTAAAGATTTAATTAAAATTGTACGTGGCGAAGTAGAAAGCGGCCGTGTTGCTGTGCGTAATATTCGTCGTGACGCTAATGGCGATGTAAAATCTTTATTAAAAGATAAAGAAATTTCTGAAGATGAAGCGCGTCAAGCAGAAGATACAATTCAAAAGCTTACAGATAAATTTATCAAAGAAATGGATGCACAACTAACAGCGAAAGAAGCTGAGTTGATGGAAATCTAAACAGCTAAATAACCTCAATGCAGGTTATGAAATATATTAGTTTTGAAACGCCGTCTAGGGTATACTAGGCGGCGTTTTTTTATGGAATACTCAATATTTATGGTTCTAGACGCTGATACAATTTCACAGCAATGTTTACCTAAACATGTTGCCATCATCATGGATGGTAACGGGCGTTGGGCGCAAGCTAGAAATAGACCTCGTGTGTTCGGGCATAAAAAAGGCGTGGACGCAGTTCGTCAATCTGTTCAGTTTTGTACTAAATTAGGGATACAATCGTTAACCTTATTTGCTTTTAGTAGTGAAAACTGGCGCCGCCCCGAAGACGAAGTAAACACTTTAATGGAGCTTTTTTTGTTTGTTTTAACAAAGGAAGTAAAAAAGCTTCATAAAAATAATGTAAAACTGACCATTATTGGAGATTTATCACGATTCTCTGAAAGTTTACGTAGCAAAGTAAACGCTGCGCATGAGCTAACAGCAGATAACACCGGTTTGCATTTAAACGTGGCTGCTAATTATGGCGGTAGATGGGATATGGCAAATGCAGCAAAGCAACTAGCACTTCAAGTTGCAAACGGACAACTCAAGGCAGAGGATGTTACAGAAGAGCGCTTAGCACAGCATATGAGCATGGCAGACCAAGCGGAGCCGGATTTACTAATTCGCACGGGTGGTGATGTTCGTATTAGTAACTTTTTACTATGGCAAGCTGCTTATGCGGAACTTTACTTTACCGAAACTCTTTGGCCTGATTTTAATGAAGCAGCATTTGCTGAGGCCATTGCGTGTTACGTTGCCAGAGAGCGACGTTTTGGTTGTACGGGCGAACAAATAAAACAATTACTCGCTCAAACCTAAAATAGAATAAGGGTCACTATTTTGTTAAAACAACGAATTTTAACCTCGGTTGTATTAGCGCCGTTAGCGCTAGCCTTGGTTTTTTATACTCCACTAACATTGTTTAGTTATTTTGCCGGTATTATTGTTTTACTTGGCGCGTGGGAGTGGTCTGCTTTTATGGGCCTATGCACAAAATTAAAACGTGGTGCGTTTGTGGTGTTAATTGGCGCGTTATTGGCGCTGTTAAATTTACATTGGCCGATTGAATCACTGTGGCAAAACGGCCAGCTGGTCGGGGATGCAAATTACTTATTTACGCTCTCGTTTGCTTGGTGGATTGTGGCCAGTTATTTAATTTGGCGCTACCCAGCCATGGCCAAAGCATGGAACGAAGGCTTGGTAATGCGCGGCATTGCCGGGTTGCTTACTTTAATCCCACTTTGGCTTGCACTCAATACCTTACGTAGCGCGCAATACGCTGAATCAACGCACTTTGGCTCGGTACTGATTTTAGTGGTACTTGGTATTGTGTGGAGCGCCGATGTAGGGGCTTATTTTACAGGCAAAAGTTTTGGTAAGCACAAGCTTATGCCAAAGGTGAGCCCAAATAAAACCATCGAAGGCCTAGCAGGCGGTGTGGTTGCATCGATTATATTTGTTTTAGCTTTTTGTCACTTTACCGGTGTGGATTTTGCTGTATGGCCTATTTATGCCGTAATGACCGCCTTTATAGCCTTGTTTTCGGCTGTCGGTGATTTACTCGAAAGCATGTTTAAGCGTGAAGCCGGCCTTAAAGACAGTGGTCGCTGTTTACCCGGCCACGGCGGTATTTTAGATAGAATTGACAGCTTAACCGCAGCAGCCCCAATGTTTGTAATGTGCTATGCATGGACCTTGAGTTTATGAGCCAACAGCAACAACTTGTTATTTTAGGCGCTACAGGTTCAATTGGGTTAAGTACATTAGATGTTATAGCGCGAAACAAAGCGCTATTCAACGTATTTGCCCTCACTGCAGGCCACAATGCAAAAAAAATGGCTGAGCTGTGTATTGAGCACGAACCGTTATATGCGGTTATGGCCACACAAAGCGCTGCAGAGCAATTATCATCGTATTTAAATAATACGCCATGCCAAACCTTAGTAATGCACTCACAGCAGGCTATGAGTGATTTATGTGCGCATCCCGATGTCGATACCGTCATGTCAGCTATTGTTGGCGCTGCCGGCTTACTGCCCACACTAAGCGCCGTTGAAGCAGGTAAAAAAGTACTGCTTGCCAATAAAGAATCGTTGGTTATGTCAGGGCAGTTGTTTATTGATAAAGTAAAACAGCATAAAGCCACGTTGTTACCTATTGATAGCGAGCATAACGCTATTTTTCAGTGCTTACCTCATTCACTTCAAAACGCAAACGCTGATCAAAATTTACAAGAGCATGGCGTAAGTAAAATATTGCTTACCGGCTCTGGTGGGCCATTTTTAACGCGCGATATAAATACCTTAAAAGAAGTAACAGTAAGTGAAGCCGTCGCTCACCCTAATTGGTCTATGGGGCAAAAAATATCGGTAGATTCAGCCACCATGATGAACAAAGGGCTTGAATTTATTGAAGCTAAATGGCTGTTTAATTGTGACACCAGCGATATTGATGTGGTGATCCACCCGCAAAGTATTATTCATTCTATGGTGCAATACCACGATGGCTCCATTTTAGCGCAAATGGGTAACCCCGATATGCGCACACCTATTGCACACGCACTCGCTTACCCAGATCGAATTAACGCGGGTGTAAAACCACTCAACTTTTCGGATATTTGTGATTTTTCGTTCACAAAACCTGATTTTGCGCGTTATCCAAATTTACAACTTGCTATTGATGCGTGCAGCGCGGGGCAAGGCGCAACCACAACGGTAAATGCAGCAAACGAAATAGCGGTTGCGGCATTTTTAAAAGGCCAAATTGGCTTTACTGACATTTATAAAATTAATGCACAAACGCTTGATGCGGCCACATTCACTAACGTACAAAGCCTAGATGAAATATTAGCGTGTGACCAACAAGCCCGCCAACGTGCAGCGGACCTAATAACAAAAGTGACTCATTAATATGTTAGATTTTTTTTGGAATCTTGGCTCGTTTATTTTAGCGCTGGGCATTTTAGTTGCTATTCATGAATATGGGCACTTTTGGGTGGCCCGTAAAATGGGTGTTAAAGTGCTGCGCTTTTCGATTGGTTTTGGTAAACCGCTTTTAAAGTGGCACGATAAATACAATACAGAATACGTAATTGCTGCTATTCCGCTGGGTGGCTACGTTAAAATGCTTGATGAACGCGTGGATGAAGTGCCAGAAAATGAGCGCCATTTGTCATTTAACGCTAAATCGGTTCAGGCCCGTATAGCCATAGTGGCAGCCGGCCCGCTGGCTAATTTTTTATTTGCTATTGTGGCGTTGGCGGCTATGTACATGGTAGGCGTGCAATCGGTAAAACCTGTAGTGGGTAGTATTACCGAAGGTAGCAGAGCAGAGCAGGCGGGCATTATGCCCTCTGAACAAATTATTAAAATTGGTGATGACACGATTGCCACCTGGCAAGATGCAACTTTTGCACTTATGTCGAGCTTAGGTGAGCAAAGCGTGCCCGTAGTAGTGCGTAACGAAAACTACCAAGAGCAAACAAAAATGCTTAACGTAGAGGGTTGGAAGCTCGATCAACAAGACGTGCCGCCACTGAGTTCGTTGGGTATTGTACCGTTTAGACCCCAAGCCACATTAACCATTGCGGCTATTACTAAAAATTCAGCAGCCGAACTGGCTAATTTGCAGGTTAACGATACGATTATCGCTGTAAATGGTGAAACAATAAGCGATTGGCAGCAATTAGTTAATCTTATTACGCAATCGGCTAACAAATCTTTACAGTTTAGTGTAAAAAGACAAGATAGTATAAATAGCGTAACAGTAACGCCTAAATCGCGCATTAATGAGCACGGTATTGAACAAGGGTTTTTAGGTGTTGCGCCGGTTGTTCAACCTTGGCCTGAGGGCTATGTTGAAACCCGAAGCTTTGGTCCGCTTGATAGTATTGCTCGTGGTACCCAAGAGACCTGGCGCCTTATAACGCTTAGCTTTGACATGATTGGTAATTTAATTACAGGTCAGGTTTCGGTTAAAAATTTAAGTGGCCCTGTGGGCATTGCAGTTGGTGCAGGAACTAGCGTAAGCTACGGGCTAGTCGCCTTTTTGAGCTTTTTAGCGCTAATAAGCGTTAACTTGGGAGTATTTAATTTATTACCTCTGCCAGTGCTTGATGGTGGACACTTAATGTATTACATAATTGAACTTTTCCGTAAAAAGCCGGTCTCTGAAAAGACACAAGAATTTGGTTTTAAAGTGGGCGCCTTGCTGCTCATATTTTTAACATGTTTCGCTTTGTTCAATGATGTATCGCGTTTGTAGTTACAGCGTGACAATTACTAATTAGAACACGATTGTAAGCATCACTAATTATTAGTTTTGATGTTAAGCGGTAATACAGTTGTAAAGGATAAAGATAATAAAATGGCTATAAAAAAACATTTGGCAGTTTCAAGTTTATTGGGTGCAAGTTTTGCAGCCCTGGGCCAAAACTCCTTTATTGTTGAAGATTTAAAAATTGAAGGTTTGCAACGTGTAGCACTTGGTGCAGCACTAACGCATGTTCCTATCAATGTGGGCGATAACGTTGATGACTATACGATTTCAAAAACAATAAAGTCACTTTATCGTTCAGGTCACTTTGACAACATCAAAGCGTTACGCGATGGTAATAACGTTATTTTTAAAGTGACTGAGCGTCCTACTATTAGCTTTATTGAGTTTGAAGGCAATAAAGATATAAAAGACGAGCAGCTTAACGAATCACTCGATCAGCAAGATATTCGCCAAGGTGAACCGCTTGATAAAACCGTTATCGATAATATCGAAAAAGGGTTGGTAGAGTTTTTCCACAGTATTGGTAAATACAATGCCACCGTTGATATTAGCGTAACTAAGCTGCCACGTAACCGTGTAAAGCTTAAGCTAGAATTTGACGAAGGCGAAGCCGCCTCTATTCGTCAAATCAACTTAGTTGGTAACGAATTATTCTCTAACGAAGAGCTTTTAAAGCTTGCTGAATCGCAACAAGATTTACCGTGGTGGCAGTTTATGGGTAGCGACCGTTACCAAAAACAAACCATTGAAGGCGATTTAGAAAAAATTCGCAGCTTTTACTTAGACCGCGGTTACTTACGTTTTAATATCGACTCTACGCAAGTATCAGTAAGTCCTGAGCGCGAATCTGTGTATGTAACTGCTAACTTAACAGAAGGTGTTAAGTACACAGTTAAAGGTTTTGACTTTATCGGTGATTTACTTGGCCGAGAAGAGCTAATCAAAAGCGTTATCCCACTTCGCGCCGGCGAGCTTTACAATGGTTCAGTGGTGACCTCATCTGAAGAATTTATCAAAAGCTATTTAGCGCGCTTTGGTTATGCCAATGCCGAAGTACGCACAATTCCAGAAATTGATGATGAAAAACAAGAAGTGCAACTTACGCTGTCGGTAAATCCGGGCAAGCGTGTGTACGTACGTCGTATCATCGTTGGTGGTAACCAAAATACCGCTGATGAAGTACTTCGCCGCGAAATGACACAACTTGAAGGTGCATGGTTATCTAATCAAAACCTTGAGCGCTCAAAGCTGCAAATTCAACGTTTACCGTACATGGAAACTGTTGACTTTAACGTAGTACCAGTACCGGGTGTAGATGACCAAGTAGACGTAGACTTTACAGTAAAAGAGCAATCGGCCGGTAGCTTTAACGCGGGCTTAGCGTATGGCTCATACGCAGGGCTTCAGTTTAATATTGGTGTGACCGAATCTAACTTTTTAGGTACGGGTAATCAAATTGGCTTAAACTTAAATACCTCTACTGGTTCTGAAAGCATTAGCTTGTCGTACACCGACCCTTACTTTACGCCAGATGGTGTATCGCAAGGCAGCAGTATTTTTTACAACAACTACGATGCCAGTAAATTTAGCCTAGTAGATTATAAATCAACAAGTTACGGTATTGGTACCAATATTGGTTTCCCAATTGATGCGGTAAACCGTGTTAACTTTGGCGTACGTTGGATTCAAGAAGAACTTTCAGAAATTGCCGAGTACGAACAAACTCGCGTACTACGCGAAACCTTCTTAGATGAAGAAAACCCAGATGCTGGCTTTGACTTTACTAAATATGAGCTAAGTGTTGGTTGGTCGCGTATCACAGTTAACCGTGGTTTATTCCCAACAGCGGGTTCGCGCCAAACATTAAATTTAACAGCCACAACGCCTAACTCTGACCTTCAGTATTTTAAACTGAACTACGATTCGCGTTTTTACTGGCCAATATCTAATGACCACCGTTGGGTGTTCTCAACACGTGCAGCGCTTGGTTACGGTAATGGTTATGGGTCAACCAATGGTTATGAGCAAACTCTGCCATTCCAAGAGTTCTTCCGTATAACGGAAATGGAACTACGTGGCTTTGACCGTAATACTATATTGCCGCGTGCTGTATCACGTGTTCCTTTATCAATCCCTGGTACGCCAGGTGCTGATGGTACTACAACCGGTAGCATCGGTGGCTCTGATGAGTTTGATATTTTAGTACCACAAGGGCGTATTGGTGGTAATGCAAAAGCGGTTGCAGGTATGGAGTTAATTGTACCTACGCCGTTCTTAGATGAAGAAAACACCAGTTCTGTACGTACCAGTTTCTTTGTAGATGCTGCCAACGTATGGGATACTGAATTTAACGTTGACCGTTTCCAAAACTTAGCGCCAGATGAGCGTGCTAAGTTAGATGATTACTCTGATCCAATGCGCTTTAGGGTATCAACCGGTTTATCTTTACAATGGATCTCTCCAATGGGTCCAATGCTGATTAGTTTTGCGTATCCATTGCAAAAAGAAGAAGATGACGATACAAAGACCATCAGCTTTAATATTAGTAACACTTTCTAAAGGAGTTTTTTGTGAAAAAATTATTTAAATCAACAGCAGTAGCCGTGTTAGCAACATTGATGATGGGCACCTCTGCAAGTGCATTTGCCCACAAAGTAGGCATTGTTGATATGCAAGAGATCTACAAGCAAATTCCTCAAATGGCTAAAATTGAGCAGTCTTTACAAACTGAGTTTGCTGAGCGTCGTCAAGAGCTTGAAAAACTACAAGGCGACATTCGCTTTGAAGCAGAAAAATTTAAGCGTGAAAGCACTACAATGAGCCAAGCTCAAAAAGATGCACTACGTGACAAAATCCAAGGCATGCAACAAAACCTTGCTGAAAAAGGTCGTCCTTTAGAGCAAGAAATCAAAGCACGTCAAAACCAAGAGCTTGCTAAAGTTCAGGGTTTAATTGTTAAAACAATTGAAGAAATTGCTAAAGATGGCGACTTCGATGAAGTTAAAGTTAAAGACACTACTATTTACTTTAACCCTAAAGAAGTAACTGATCTTTCAAGCAAAGTTGTATCAGCAGTTAGTAAGAAATAATCACTCTATGCAAAATTATACGCTTTCGCACATTGCGGAACTTCTAGGCGCCGAACTTCAAGGTGATGGCGCTTTAGAAATTACAAAAATAGCTACACTTGCAAATGCCCGTTCTGGGCATATTGCATTTTTAGCGAACTCAAAATATCGTACGCAGCTTGAAACCACACAAGCCAGCGCTGTTATTCTTAGCGAAGCCGATGCACCGTATTTTAGTGGCGCAAAAATCATTGTTGGAAATCCGTATGTGAGCTACGCAAAGCTTGCACAATTTATGGATACAACCCCGCAAGCGGCGCAGCAGGGTATACACGCTAGTGCGACTATTCACCCAAGTGCAACGGTAAGCACAAGTGCTGCCATTGGCGCAAATGTTGTTATAGAAGCCGGTGCTGTAATTGGTGATAACGCACAAATTGGTCCGAACAGTTTCATCGGTGAACGTGTTAAAATAGGTTCTGGCACAAAGCTTTGGCCGAGTGTGACTATTTATCACGATGTTGAAATTGGCGCTGATTGTTTATTTCAAGCAAACAGTGTGATTGGCAGTGACGGATTTGGCTATGCAAACGAGCGCGGGCAGTGGGTTAAAATTCCTCAGCTAGGCTCTGTGATTATCGGCGACAAGGTAGAAGTGGGCGCAAGCACAACAATTGACCGCGGCGCACTCGATAACACGATTATTCATAGTAATGTGATCATCGATAACCAATGTCAAATAGCACACAATGTTGAAGTTAACTCGGGTACTGCAATTGCAGGCTGTACTGTACTAGCAGGTAGTGTAACCATTGGTAAAAACTGCCAAATAGGTGGCATGACCGCAATTAATGGTCACATGTCAGTATGTGATGGTGTTATAATTACCGGCATGAGTATGGTGACTAAATCGATCACCGAGCCGGGTATTTACTCATCTGGTATGCCCCATACAACTAATAAAGAATGGCGTAAATCAATTGCCCACTTGCGTAATCTTTCAGACATGAAATCACGTCTCAAAGCGCTTGAAGCATTGGCTAAGTCATAACGTTGAACACTAATAAGGATGCTATTTTGGCAAACGAATTAAATAGCCTTGATATTCAAGAAATTTTAAGTTTATTACCACACCGCTACCCGATGCTTTTAATTGATCGTGTAATTGACTTTACGCCTGGCGAGTCACTTCATGCGATTAAAAATGTATCGGTTAACGAGCCTATTTTTACTGGCCACTTTCCAAATCAGCCAATTTTCCCTGGTGTGCTAATATTAGAAGCCATGGCGCAAGCCACCGGTTTATTAGGATTTAAAACAGTAGAAAACCGTAGCGATAACGAGCTTTACTTATTTGCTGCAGTCGATAACGCACGTTTTAAACAGCCAGTTATACCGGGCGATACAATGCATTTGCATGTAGAGTTTTTAAAAGAGCGTCGCAATATATGGAAATTTGCCGCTGAAGCAAGAGTCGACGGCAAGGTTGTATGTAGTGCCGAAATTATGTGTGCGAGAAGAGAGTTTTAATAGTGATCCATTCTACAGCAATAATCGAACCTGGCGCTAAACTAGGCAACAATGTCTCAGTTGGTCCATATAGCTATATTGGCAATGATGTTGTGATCGGTGATGACTGTATTATTGAGTCTCACGTTGTTATTAAAGGGCCATCTACTATTGGCTCTGGCAATCATATTTTTCAATTTGCGTCAGTAGGCGAAGCCTGCCAAGACAAAAAATATAACAACGAACCAACCACTCTTATTATGGGCGATAACAACGTTATACGTGAGTGTGCAACCATTCACCGTGGTACTATTCAAGACCAAGGTGTTACTAAAATTGGTAGCAATAACTTATTTATGGCGTATACCCACGTTGCTCACGATGCCGTAATTGGTAATAACGTTATATTTGCTAATAACGCAAGCGTTGCAGGCCACGTGCATGTAGGCGATTGGGTTATTTTAGGTGGTAACTCAGGTGTGCATCAATTTTGTAAAATTGGTGATCACGCATTTATTGGCATGTACTCAGGTGTTAATAAAGACGTACCGCCATTTGTAACCACCATTGGTATGCCAGCAGGCCCTGCTGCGACCAATAAAGAAGGTATGAAGCGTCGTGGCTTTGAAAGCGACGAAATTATGGCCGTACGCCGTGCTTATAAAGCGTTTTATCGTAAGAGCTTAAGTGTGGACGAAGCAATTGCCTCACTAAGTGAAGATGCCGCTAAGTATCCTGCAGTACAAACCATGATTGATTTTGTGAAAAGCTCTGAGCGCGGTATCGTAAGATAAGCGCTTTATGCTTTTAAAAAAAACCACCTAAGAGTAATCGCCGGTGGTTTTTTATTGCCTATAAAATATTTTAATTCAGTACACACTCAGCCACGTAAGGTTAACCTTTGCGCGAATTTTTATAATTAAAGCGCATCTATGTCTTTTACTAAGTTAATTTTTACCCTCAGTTTTTTATCAACTTTAGCTGCGTGTAGCAGCCAACCTATAGTTACCTCTGCTAATGGCGAGCGTGCTCAGTTAGGTAAAGCCTCTTATTACGCTAATAAATACCATGGTCGCACAACAGCAAACGGCGAAACATTTAGCCAAAATGCATCCACTGCTGCGCATTTAGAATTACCCTTTGGTACAAAAGTGAAGGTTACAAACTTGGCAAATAACAAATCGGTGATCGTGAGAATAAACGATAGAGGCCCGTACGTTAGAGGGCGGGTTATTGATTTATCGTTAGGTATGTTTAAAAAAATTGCCGACCCTAAAGTCGGCGTTATAGATGTATCCATCAGCGTTTTAAATGATTAACTTGGTCTCTGGATAATATATCTATCTCAAGCAGCTATTTTTAGCGCTAACTGCGTTGAATTTTCTTGCAATAGGCTAGCTATTGACGCGTAAATTAGCCTTGTTTCCACTTAAAATTTCCAGCTAGAGAAAAACAGAATTAAGTTTCATTAATATTCGGTTGGTTAGTAAATCTCTTAACCAGAGTTCGAGCTAAAACCGAGTAGTTAAGGCAACATAATCGGAATATGTTTCGCTAAGCTCTTTATGAGTGCCTTGCGCTACAAGGCTGCCATTTTCTAGCCAAATAATGTTATCCATTTGCGCTAAAAGAGCAGGGTCGTGGGTAATGGTAAGTACGCTTGCGTTACTCATTACCTGCATAATAGCGCTCATTACCGTTTGCTTAGATTGGTTATCAAGCCCTTCAGTAGGCTCATCAAGGACTAAAATGGCTGGGTTTTGTAATAAAGCTTGCGCAATGGCGATGCGCCTTGACTGGCCTTGAGAAACACTTCTCCCACCTGTACCTAAACGGGTTTTTAATCCATCTTGTAGCTCATTAAACCAAGGTTTTAGCTGTGCAAGGTTAATGGCTTCAAGCATTTCTTCTTTTGTGGCGCTTGGCTTTGCATAGCGTAAGTTTTCACTTAATGTGCCATCAAAAATATGATGCTGCTGCGCGAGTATATTAATAACGCTTGCGCGGGTGTTGCTGCTTAGTGCGTGGAGTTCTTCTGCGTTATTTTCATCGCTTAGCCTAATACTGCCTTGCTGCACTGGCCATAAACCGGTAAGTAAATTAACCAAGGTGCTTTTACCACTGCCGCTTCTGCCTACAATCGCCACTTTTTGCTGTGCCTTAAGGGTAAAGCTGATATTAGTTAAAGCACTGTGCTCCTGGTATTTATAGCCAATGTTATTAAGCGCCAAAGTTGTATTGTTTTTATCAAACTGCATCTCAATTAACTCAGCGCTATTAGCTTCTTGCGCTGTGACTTTATCTTCCAGTGTAAATAGTCGCTCAGCGGCTTTGAGTACAGTGGGCAGCTCTATAAATGCATTGGGCAACAGTAATACAGTTTCAAAGCTTGCTAATACAAATAGGCTTAACATAGCAAGCTCAACATTTACCATAGCGCCGCTGTAAACCAAAGGCACAATAGTGACTATGGCGCCAAGCATAGCTAGCTGCACAACCAGCAAACTTAAACCGTCGCTATTTGCGAGTGCTTTATGGCGACTATAAAGTTGTTGATTATACTGCTCGTTTAGTTCATTACATTTTGAAATTTGCCCAGCACGTGCCTGATAAATACTCAGCTCTCTAAGGCCGGTTAGGGTGTCAGAAAGCTCTGCTCTAAGTTGTGCACTGAGCTGTGTTTCTTTATGGCTATTTTTATTTAATTTAGCACTTAACAGCGCAGGTAAAACAACACCAATTAATAAAATGCCTATAAAGCAAATAAGCGCAACATTGGCGTTATAGGCCGCCATAAACACCATAATTATGGGCACACTCAACAGCGCTACCAGCATAGGTAGTAATATGTTTAAGTAAAACTTATCAAGCGCATCCACATCATTTTGTAAGCGGTTAACTAAATCGGCGCTGCGGCTCATTGCTAAATCTACATTGTTTAGCTTACTTAGCGTGGCAAACATATTAACGCGTATTTCACTAAGCAATAAAAACGTCGCGTTATGTGTTACTAAGCGCTCACCATAGCGTGATGCAGTTCGTACAATCGCTAAAAATCGAATGGTTCCTGCAGGTGTAAAGTAATTCATTTGTATGCCTGCGATACCCGCTGCCGCCATTGAAGCTAAAAACCACCCCGATATAGCGAGTAAGCCCACGTTTGCAAGTACCGTTAACGTCGCTAAAAAAGTACCCAGTAGCATGGCTTTATAATGCGGTCGGCAAAGCTTTAATAGCCTAATAAAATTAGTCATTGTTTGCTCCTTGCGCTTGTAAATTAAGGAGTGATTTAAATGCGCCTTGTTGTTGCTCAAGTTGGCTGTAAGTACCTTGCTGTGCTATTTCGCCATTTTTCATAACAAGGATACTGCTTGCGTTTTTCACTGTATTTAGCCGGTGGGCAATGACCAACACTAAGTGGTTTTTAGCGTAATTATTTATAGCCTGCTGAATAAGCTGCTCGGTTTGGCTATCAAGGTGGGCTGTCGGTTCGTCAAGCACTAAAATAGGCGCTTGTTTTAAAAACGCCCGTGCAAGGGCTATACGCTGCTTTTGACCGCCAGAGAGCCCTTCACCTTGCTCACCTATCAGGGTGTCGAACCCATTCTCTAACGTGTTTATAAAATCTAAGACGCCCGCTTGGTGTGCGGCTTGCTCAAGCTCTAGCTGCGTAGCGGCTGGCTTGGCTATTTTTATGTTATCGCTAATGCTTTGATAAAAAAGCGTTGGGGTTTGTGGGATCCACGCAATTGCGTTTTGTAATGTACTCATGCTTGTAGCATCAAGTGGTTTATTATTAATGCTTATTTGTTCAATCACCTGCGGATGAAATCCTAATAAACAATCAAATAAAGTACTTTTACCTGAGCCACTAGTACCTACTACTGCCACTAATCCTTTAGCGGGTAGCGTAAGGTTTATATTTTTTATGCCTTCGTTACTGTTTGGGTAGGTAAAGTTTAAGTTGTTTATGTTTATTGAGCTTATGTGCTCCTCAAACTTTGCTTCATGTTGCTGTGATTGCTCAGGAAGTGGGGCATTTAAAATAGTGACCATATCGGCCGCTGCGCTTATACCTTGCAAACGGGCATGGTAGTGGCTGCCTAATTGGCGCAGTGGTAAGTAAAATTCTGGGGCTAGTAGTAAAACAACAAAGCCGGTTGCAAAATCAAGCGTGCCAAAAAACAGTCTAAAACCAATGATTACCGCCACCAGTGCCACACTAATTGTGGCTAAAAATTCCAGCGCAAATGATGATAAAAAGGCAATTTTTAATACACCGAGTGTAGCGTGCCTAAAGTCATCAGAAATTTTGGCTATTTGTTTAAGCTCTTTTTGTGTTGCGTTAAACAATTTAAGTTGTGTTAAACCTTGTACGCGGTCAAAAAAGTAATTACCTAGTACGGCCAGTTGCTGCCATCTTTTTTGATTTAACGCCTCGGCCTTTGAGCCCACCAAAATCATAAAAAACGGAATAAGCGGAGCGGTTAATAAAAATATTAAACCTGCTTTATAGTCGGTTGGAAAAATAACCACCAAGATTGCCAGTGGAATAAGCGCGCTATAAGCAACGCCGGGCAAGTATTTAGCGTAGTAGTCGTGCAGTGCTTCAACACCATCGTGCACGGTGTTAAGCGTTGCTCCTTGGCCGTGTTGTTCAATATAACTTGGGCCAAGTTGCGTTAATTTGGTCAATAAGGTTTGGCGCATAGCCGACTTTATTTTAAGTGCCGCATAAGCACTGAGCCTTTCACTGATAGCTAAAAACAGGGCTCTGAGTAAAATAATACCCGTAAGTGGCCAAAGTAAGTGGGTTACTTGGTAAAGGCTTGCACCTTCAAACATCACATTATGAATAGTTTGTGCCAGTAAATAGGCGCCTGCAATCATTAAAATAGCGTTAAATGTGCCCAGTGCAATACTTAACTTTAGCCATGCACCCGCAGGCTTACTTTGCCGTTTTAAAAAAGCGCGCAGAGATTGCTGCTGCGCGCGATTTGGTCGGGGATTAGTCGTCATCTTTTGTGTTGTTAGCTTCGTTTAGTAAATCGTGCATCGGTTGTTCATCATCAGCTATGCTGTTTTTATTTTGATGAAACTCGTACCACATTACATTTATAACACCTAAGGTACAGGCTAAAAGTACACCTAAAATCCAAGCGAAATACCACATAATTTAGTCTCCTTAGTAGCTACCATGCGTGTTGTTTTCAATTTCGTCTACCGTTACTCTGCGCCACATTTTTACGTAACACCAGGTGGTGTAGGCCAAAATTAACGGAATGAATATAACAACAGCAACAAACATAATATTAAGCGTTCTGTGGCTCGACACCGCATCCCAAATAGTTAAGCTAATATCTGGGTTATTAACAGATGGCATAATAAATGGGAAGAGCGACACACCCGCCGTCATAATAACGCCAATTAACATAATGCTGGTTGAAATAAGCCCAAGCGCTGGCTTGTTTAGTTTAGAGAACAGTAAAGCACTGAGTGCCATAACAAAGCCTAAAATAGGGAAGGTCATTGTCCATGGGCGCTCGCTGTAATTATTAAGCCACGCACCTTGCGCTGTGCTTACAACTTTTGCCAAAGGATCTGCATGGCTTTGCGTATCTGGCATAGAAACAATTTGGTAGCCATTTATGTTTGCTACCCAAAAACCCGCAGCCGCAAACAGTACAATAAATACCACTAATGCGTAGCGGCCATATTGCGCTGAGCGCGCTGCAACGGCATCTGCTGTGCGCAGTTGTAGCCACATACCTGCATGGGCAATTAACATAGTGATACTAATTAAACCTGCCAGTAGGCCAAATGGGTTGAGTAAGCCAAAAAACGAGCCTTGATAACTTACACGCAGTAAGTTATCAATGTTAAACGGTACACCTAAAAATAAGTTACCAAATGCCACACCAAATACTAAAGCCGGAATGGCGCTGCCTGCAAACAAACCCCAATCCCAGTTATTACGCCAGCGTTTAGAGTCTATTTTTGAGCGGTAATCAAAACCTAAAGGTCTAAAAAATAACGCAAACAAGACCAGCATCATGGCAAAGTAAAAGCCCGAAAATGCAGCGGCATACACCATAGGCCACGCTGCAAATAAAGCGCCGCCTGCGGTAATAAACCATACTTGGTTACCGTCCCAGTGGGCGCCAATGGTGTTTATTACCGTGCGGCGCTCTGAGTCTGTTTTACCAACTAGGCGAAGCAGCATCGCTACGCCCATATCCATGCCATCGGTAATTGCAAAGCCTATTAGTAGTACGCCAATGAGCAACCACCACAGCATTTTTAATGTTTCATAATCAAAAATCATAATTGCTCTCCTGCGTCTTTATCTGCTTTGTTTGGTAACTCAAAGTGATACTTACCTGTATGTAACGAGCTTGGGCCTTGTTTAATAAAGCGCACCATTAACCAACCTTCTACAATGGCAAGGCCAGTGTAAAAAATAATAAACCCAGTTAAGCTAATCAAAATATCGTTTACCGTCAGTGACGAGGTGGCTAAAAAGGTCGGTAATATTTCTGATATAGCCCAAGGCTGGCGACCATACTCAGCAACGATCCAACCAAACTCTATTGCAATCCATGGTAGTGGAATACTTAATACTGCAGCCCACAGTAGCCAACGTTTTTGCTCAATGATACGGTGTGCGTTGTAATAAAATGCCAATACAAACACGGCCAGCATAGCTACACCACAGGCCACCATTATCCTAAATGACCAAAACATAGGCCCCACTTTAGGGAACGAGTCTTTAACTGCCATTTGAATGTGCTCTTCTGTGGCATCTACCACATTGGGGGTATAGCGCTTAAGCAGCAAGCCATAACCTAAATCGGCTTTAAGAGAATCAAATTTAGCTATGTTTTCTTGGCTGTCATCGCCATTTCTTAGCTTTTGGAGGTATTCGTACGCTATCATGCCGTTACGAATGCGTACCTCGTGTTTTTTCTCTAAATCAGAAATACCAATAACTTGCTCATCTAAAGAGCGGGTAGCAATAATACCCAGTGCGTAAGGTATTTTTACTGCTGCATGCGTTACCTGCTCATCTGAGTCAGGAAAACCAAGCGCGGTAAACGCAGCGGGTGCTTCTTCGGTATGCCACTCAGCTTCTATGGTGGCAAGTTTTACTTTTTGAACTTCGCCTACTTCGTAGCCTGATTCGTCACCTAATAAAATGACACACAATATGGATGCTAAACCAAAGCCCGATGCTACCGAGAACGAGCGCTTAGCAAAGGCTAAATCACGGCCTTTTAATATGTACCAGCTACTAATGCCCAGTACAAACATAGAAGCGGCTACGTAACCTGCCGATACCGTATGAATAAACTTAACCTGCGCCACAGGGTTAAATACAAGCTCTGCAAAGCTGGTCATTTCCATGCGCATGGTTTGATAGTTAAACTCTGCCCCAACAGGGTTTTGCATCCACCCGTTAGCTATTAATATCCACAACGCCGACATATTTGTACCCAGCGCCATTAAAAATGTAGCGCCCAAATGTTGGCGTTTAGTTAACCTATCCCAGCCTAAAAAGAACATACCCACAAAGGTCGACTCTAAAAAGAACGCCATTAAGCCTTCAATAGCGAGCGGGGCGCCAAATACATCGCCTACGTAATGCGAGTAATAAGACCAGTTAGTACCAAACTCAAACTCCATGGTCAGGCCCGTTGCCACCCCAATAGCAAAGTTAATACCAAACAATTTTCCCCAAAACTTAGTCATATCACGATAAATTTCGCGACCGGTCATAACATAAACCGATTCCATAATAACTAAAATCCAGGTCATACCTATGGTTAAAGGCACGAATAAGAAATGGAAGAGTGCGGTAACAGCAAACTGCAATCGCGATAGATCCACAAAGGTTTCATCTATCATTTTTGGCTCCTTGAGGGTGACGGGTTAACAAGGCAATTAATAATTGGCAAAGTTAAAATTAATGAACTTTCAGTAATTACTGAAAGTTTGGAATATTATTTACGTTTGCACAATTTTTGTCAATAAACATATTAGAAAAAGTTAATATATATTCACCATGCTACATCAGTATGAAATATAAACAATCGTTTGGTACTAAATTAGTTACAAATAATCGTTAATTTAAAGCGTTTAACCAAACATTAAAACACGGTAAACTAACCGCTATGAACGCCTGATAAATAAAGTCGAATGAATAAAGAGAAAAAACAACTACGTATTGGTATTGTGGCAGGTGAGCTGTCGGGCGATATTTTAGGCGAAGGCTTAATTAAAGCACTTAAAACGCACTTTCCAGATGCCATTTTTGAAGGCATTGCAGGGCCAAAAATGCAGGCGCAAGGCTGTAAAACGCTTTACGATATGGACGAGCTCTCGGTAATGGGGCTGGTTGAAGTATTAGGGCGTTTGCCGCGTTTACTTAAAATACGTAAGCAGCTGGTACAGCACTTTAAAGATAACCCACCCGATGTATTTATCGGTATTGATGCGCCCGATTTTAACCTACGCGTAGAAAAGCCTTTAAAAGATGCCGGTATTAAAACCATTCAATACGTGAGCCCGTCGGTTTGGGCGTGGCGCGAAAAACGCATTCATACCATTAGTGCTGCCACAAATTTAGTGCTTGCTTTGCTGCCATTTGAAAAAGAATTTTACGATAAGCACCAAGTACCGTGTACATTTGTAGGGCACACCTTAGCTGACGATATAGCGCTTGAGCACGACGATAGCCAAGCTCGCCAAGAACTTGGCCTAAATACCGACGACAAAGTACTGGCCTTACTGCCAGGTAGCCGTGGCTCAGAAGTAGGCTTACTCAGCGAAACCTATATAAATACAGCTGCGCAGTTACAAGCGCAAAACCCAGATCTTAAAATAGTGGTGCCGCTGGTTAACGAAAAACGCAAAGCGCAATTTAGTGAAATTTTAAATGCCACTGCGCCAAATTTAAATGTAAACCTACTCGATGGTCAGTCAAAACTAGCCATGCAAGCAGCCGATGCCATTTTACTGGCATCAGGCACAGCAACGCTTGAAGGCATGCTGTATAAAAAGCCTATGGTGGTGGGTTATAAAATTAAGCCAATGAGCTATTGGATTTTTAAAACCTTGTTTACCTTTAACATTAAATATTTTTCACTGCCAAACTTATTAGCCGATGAAGAGCTAGTGCCGGAGTTTTTACAAAGTGAATGTAACGTGGCTAATTTAACGGGCGCACTTACGCCTATGCTAAATACCGATAATAAAGAACTAAAAGCACGCTTTTTAGCCATCCACGAAAAAATTAGATTAAATGCCAGCAAACAAGCAGCCAAGGCTGTGGCGGAGTTAATAAATGCAAATTGAACGACCCAACGTAACCTTAATTGCCGGTGTAGATGAAGTAGGGCGTGGCCCGCTTGTCGGCGATGTTGTTACCGCTGCGGTAATACTTGACCCAGCGAATCCTATTGCAGGTTTAGCTGACTCTAAAAAGCTAACCGACAAAAAGCGCCAAGCACTGGCTATAGAAATAAAACAAAAAGCGCTGTGTTATGCCATTGGTCGTTGTAGCCCAACAGAAATTGACGAATTAAACATTTTGCATGCAACTATGCTTGCAATGACGCGTGCAGTTGAGGGGTTAAGTACGCAACCAGAGTTTGTATTTGTAGATGGTAACCGCTTACCTAAATTAGCTATGCCGGCTCAAGCGGTTGTTAAAGGCGACAGTTTAGTGGCTGAAATTTCAGCAGCCTCTATTTTAGCCAAAGTAGCGCGTGATGATGAAATGCTTGAGCTTGATACACGCTACCCGCAATACGGGTTTGCAGGGCACAAAGGGTACCCAACTAAAGCACATTTTGCAGCGCTTGAGCAATACGGCGCTATTGAAGAGCACCGTAAAAGCTTTAAGCCAGTACAGCGTGTGCTAATGCAAGCAAAGGGCGAGGCATAAATAATGGCCGCTCCAGATTTTGTACATTTACGGGTTCACTCAGACTTTTCGATGGTCGATGGCTTAGCTAAAACCAAGCCTATTGTTGCTAAAGCGCAAGAGCTTGAAATGCCAGCGCTGGCAATTACCGATCAAATGAACTTTTGTGGTTTAGTGCGTTTTTATGGCGCAACCCACAGTGCCGGTATTAAACCCATAGTGGGAGCCGATTTTTGGTTGCGCAGCCCAGAGTTTCCAGATGAGCCAAGCCGTATTACGTTGCTAGCTAAAAACAACGACGGTTATAAAAATATTACCTTATTAATATCTGAAGCTTACCAACGCGGGCATATATTTCATCGCCCGGTGATTGACCGAGAATGGCTAGTTAAGCACAAAGAAGGGCTTATTATTCTCTCAGGCGCAAAAGACGGTGACTTAGGTAAAGCCTTATTAAAAAATAACCCAGGCGTTATTGAATCTGTAGTGAGCTTTTATAAGCAGCATTTTAGCGATCATTACTATGTAGAGCTTATTCGCACCGACCGTCCGCTTGAAGAAGACTACCTGCATATGGCGGTAGAGCTTGCAGCAAAAGAGCAGCTGCCCGTTGTTGCCACAAACGAAGTGGTTTTTTTAAAGCCCGAAAATTTTGAAGCGCACGAAATTCGTGTGGCTATTTTTGACGGTTACACCCTTGATGATAAACGCCGGCCTAAACGATTCTCACAAGAGCAATACCTAAAAACGCCTGAGCAAATGGCAGAGCTATTTAGCGATATTCCTGAAGCGCTGCAAAATACAGTAGAAATAGCCAAACGCTGTAACGTAACGGTGCAACTAGGCACTTACTTTTTGCCTGATTACCCAACCGGCTCGTTAAAAATTGAAGACTTTTTAGTTAAGGTTTCAGAAGATGGCCTTGAAGAGCGCCTGCAGTTTTTATTCCCCGATGAACAAGAGCGACAAGAAAAACGAGGCGAATACGACGAGCGCTTAAAAGTAGAGCTTGGTGTAATTAACCAAATGGGTTTTCCTGGCTACTTCTTAATCGTAATGGAGTTTATTCAGTGGAGTAAAGATAACAATATTCCAGTGGGGCCGGGGCGTGGTTCGGGTGCGGGTTCATTAGTGGCGTATGCCCTAAAAATTACCGACCTTGATCCGCTTGAATTTGACCTACTCTTTGAGCGATTCCTAAACCCTGAACGTGTATCAATGCCCGATTTCGATGTCGATTTTTGTATGGACAGGCGTGATGAGGTAATTGACCATGTATCGGCATTGTATGGGCGGGACGCGGTATCACAAATTATTACCTTTGGTACCATGGCTGCAAAAGCGGTAATACGCGATGTAGGCCGTGTACTTGGCCACCCTTATGGTTTTGTCGATCGAATTTCTAAGCTGATCCCAGGGGATCCCGGCATGACGCTTGCCAAAGCGTTTGAGGTAGAGCCGCGTTTACAAGAAGCCTATGATGGCGACTCAGAGGTAAAAGATTTAATCGATATGTGTCGCATCCTAGAAGGGTGTACACGTAATGCCGGTAAACACGCCGGTGGTGTTGTAATATCGCCGACGACCATTACCGACTTTGCTGCACTTTATTGCGATGATGAAGGTAAGTTTCCGGTAACACAGTTTGATAAAAATGACGTAGAAACCGCAGGCCTAGTTAAGTTCGATTTCTTGGGCTTACGTACCTTGACCATTTTGCAGTGGGCTGTGGATATGACCAACGAGCGCATGAAGCGCGAAGGCAAAGCGCCCGTTGATATAAACACAATTCCACTGGATGATAAAAAAAGTATAGAGCTATTACTGCGCGCCGAAACAACCGCGGTATTCCAGCTAGAATCGCGCGGCATGAAAGACCTCGTACGCCGATTAAAGCCCGATTGCTTTGAAGATATGATTGCATTGGTAGCCTTGTTTCGCCCAGGCCCACTGCAATCAGGCATGGTAGATAACTTCATCGACCGTAAGCTTGGCCGAGAAGAAATTTCGTACCCAGATGCCCAATACCAACACGAAAGCTTAAAGCCCATACTTGAGCCTACTTACGGCATTATTTTGTACCAAGAACAAGTAATGCAAATTGCCCAGGTACTAGCAGGCTATACGCTTGGTGGCGCCGACATGCTACGTCGTGCAATGGGTAAGAAAAAACCCGAAGAGATGGCCAAGCAGCGTTCAACCTTTGAAGAAGGCGCACGCAATAATGGTATAGACGGCGAACTGGCAATTAAAATTTTCGACCTGGTAGAAAAATTCGCAGGTTATGGTTTTAATAAATCTCACTCGGCAGCGTATGCACTGGTTTCGTACCAAACGCTGTGGATGAAAACGCACCATCCAGCAGAATTTATGGCTGCGGTAATGTCGGCCGATATGGATAACACCGACAAAATAGTTATCTTGGTGGATGAATGTGAAAACATGAAGCTCACCTTATTACCGCCTGATGTAAACGCCGGAGAATTTAAGTTTACGGTAAACCTGCAAGGTGAAATTGTTTACGGTATTGGTGCTATTAAAGGCGTAGGTGAAGCGCCGGTAGAGGCCATTTTAGAAGCGCGCGCAAAAGGCGGCCCATTTAAAGATTTATTTGATTTTTGTGCCCGTGTAGATTTAAAACGCTTAAATAAACGTGTAACCGAAAAATTAATTTACGCCGGTGCACTTGATCAACTCGGGCCAGAGAAAACCCAAGCAGGGCGTGCAACATTACTGGCAAGTTTAAAAGATGCCATGCGCGCTGCCGATCAGCACAACAAAGCTGAGCAACTAGGGCAAAGCGATTTATTTGGCTTACTGGCCACCGAGCCTGATGAAGTTGAGCAAGCCTTTATTAAAGCCACACCGCTTACCGATAACCAATGGCTTGATGGCGAAAAAGACACGCTAGGCCTTTATTTAACAGGGCATCCGATAAATCAGTATCGCCGTGAACTTAGACATTACACAAGCGGCAAGCTGGTGGATTTACAGCCAACAAATCGTGATGTACTCTCTACGGCGGCGGGTTTAGTTATTTCAGCGCGGACCTTAATTAATAAAAAAGGAAATCGTTGGGGCTTAATAACTTTAGATGACAAGAGCGCCCGTATTGATGTACGCTTGTTTCCTGAGCAGTTCGAAATGTACCAAGAAATGCTTCAAGTAAACAATATCTTGGTAATATCTGGACAGGTCAGCTTTGATAACTTCTCCGGTGGCATTACAATGACCGCCAGAGAAATAAACACCATTGCTCAAGCGCGTGAAAAACGCATTAAAGCGATTAAAATGACGCTGAACATGGTGCAAATCGAGGCAGGTTTCTTCGATAAATTACAAAAAGTACTCGAACCTTATAAAATGGGAACGTGTCCGATCAAGGTTTATTACCAGCGCCCCGATGCGTTGGCTCAATTAACCCTAGGGATCGAATGGTGTGTTACGCCGAGCGACGACTTAATTCATAAGTTATCACTCATGGCGGCACAAGATGTAGAACTAGAATTTAACTGATTAGGTAGTTTAGAGCATGAGCCTCAATTATCTTGATTTTGAGCTTCCGATTGCAGAATTAGAAGCAAAAATTGAAGAATTACAAAGCATAAGCCGCGCTGGCGAATTAGACCTTGAGTTAGAAGAGGAAGTCAGCAAATTAAAAGAAAAAAGCGCTAAGCAAAAAGAGGAAATATTCTCAAATTTAGGCGCTTGGCAAGTATCGCAGTTAGCGCGTCATCCGTTGCGTCCTTACACTCGAGATTATATCGAGCGCATTTTCACGGAATTTGACGAGTTTGCAGGCGATCGTACTTTTGCTAACGATCCGGCTATTTTAGGTGGTGTTGCACGTTTAGATGGCGAACCAGTAATGGTGATTGGCCAGCAAAAAGGGCGTGATACAGCTGAAAAAATTAAACGTAACTTTGGTATGCCAAAACCAGAAGGCTACCGCAAAGCGCTACGTTTAATGGAAATGGCCGAGCGTTTTAAAATGCCAATTATGACCTTTATCGACACCCCAGGGGCATACCCAGGTGTGGGCGCTGAAGAGCGCGGTCAGTCTGAGGCAATTGCACGTAACCTAAAAGTAATGGCGGCACTTAAAGTACCCACAATTTGTACGGTTATTGGCGAAGGCGGCTCTGGTGGTGCATTAGCCATTGGTGTTGGCGACAGAGTTAACATGTTGCAATACAGCACGTACTCAGTAATTTCGCCAGAAGGCTGTGCTTCAATTTTATGGAAAAGCGCCGATAAAGCACCACTTGCCGCAGAGGCAATGGGTGTAACTGCAGAGCGTGTTAAAGAGCTCGATTTAATTAATAACTTAGTTGAAGAGCCTTTAGGCGGCGCACATCGCAATTACGATGCAATGGCACGTAACTTAAAAACACGTTTAAAACGTGACCTTGCTGACTTACAAGCGCTATCGCTTGAAGACATGCTTGATCAACGTTACAAACGTTTAATGTCGTTTGGTTACTGCTAATTAGCTAACCAACGCATTTATTGTTAAAAAAGGCCGCTTATGCGGCTTTTTTGTTTTAAAATACTGCAAACATTAAATTTATAGCGTATCCATGCAAGCATCACCTATTTATCAGCACGTTAAACACGCCCTTGAGCACTTTTTTAAGCACCAGCAGTATAACTTTACGGTGGCGCTTTCGGGTGGCGTGGATTCGGTGGTATTGCTTCATATAATGCACTTATTAAAACAAGCGCAACCAAAGCTAAACGTAAACGCGATTTATGTTAATCATGGTTTAAGCCAATACGCGAATGACTGGCAGCGCTTTTGCCAAAACTTGTGCGCTGAGCTAAATATATCGTTTAATGCCGCGCAGGTAACAATAAACTCAAAAACACGAACAAGCCTTGAAGCGCAGGCACGTGAGGCGCGTTACAAAGCACTTGATGAGCTAAGCCCCGCGGGCAGTGTTATTTTGCTGGGTCAGCATTTAAACGATCAAATAGAAACGTTTTTACTGCGGTTAAAGCGCGGCTCTGGCTTAAAAGGGTTAGGCGCAATGCAAAAAATGCGTGAATTACAAAGCGGGCGAATATGCTACAGGCCGCTTTTAAACATAACGCGCAGTGATATAGAGCACTTTGCCACAGAGTTTAATATTACGCACATTACTGATGACTCAAATACCGATGAGCGTTTTGATCGTAACTTTTTACGTGCACGTGTAGTGCCTTTACTTGCAAAGCGTTTTAAAGGTTTTGAGCACTGTGCTGGGCGCAGCATTGAGTTACTACAGCAACAACAAGCGCTACTTGATGAGTACACTGAACTTGATTTAAAACAAAGCATAACTGCCCATCAAGCACTGAGCGTTAGCCAACTAACCACCTACAGCAACGTGCGTATAACCAATGTGGTTCGTGCATGGCTTAGCTTATTTACCCAAGTAATGCCTTCACAAAAGCAACTTTTTCAAATAATTAACCAAGCCATAAATGCGCAGGCTGATGCGCAAATGCAAGTTGATTTAAGCGAGGGGCAAATACGACGCCATCAAGGGTATTTGTATTTTGTTACACCACACATATTATTAGCCGATGAAGCGCTAACGAGCAACGAGCTTGCGCTTAATGATGGGCGCGTTTTAATAAAGCAACAAGGTAAAGGCCTACGTGCCCCTTTACCAAACGAGCAAGTCACCGTGCGCTTTAATTGTAATAGTGCGCGTATAAAGCCGTTAAAAAAGCCAGGCAGCAATACGATTAAACACTGGTTTAAAGATGCAAAAGTAGCCCCGTGGTTAAGGGAGCGCGTGCCTTTAATATTTTATAACGATGAGCTTGTGCAAGTTGTTGGTTATTTTGTAAGTGAAAAACACCAAGACGAAAACGGCATTTTTTGGGAGTGTAAATAAATGAAAGATCAGCCACATGTAGGCTTATCGCTAGTTAGCAAAGCGCCGATGGGTATGTTAATAACAGCGTTAGTTGCTGTTATAGCCAATGTACTACTAGAGCTTAATATTATTACATTAGGTTATGCCGTTGTGGGCGGGGTGATATCGGCGGTATTACTGCTAGCCTACTGGTTAGGTAAAGGCGGGTTATTTTTTATTTTAGGCGTAAGTTTACCATTGGTTTTAGTGTTATTTACCCCGCTTGCAAGCATAACAGCATTGCTTAATTTAGTGAGCGGCTTCTTTTTTGGCTTTTGTGCAGCCTTGTTTGTTTATAAATTACTGGCTAATAAATAATTAAACAGTAATAAAAAAGCTCAGCGGGGGAAGCTAAGCTTTTATAAATAATACAGTTATATAAATACTAATATGCTTTTGCACAGTTGCGCCCAGAGGCTTTAGCCTTATATAAGCCTTTATCGGCTCTAGCAAATATTTCTGTTTCGCAATCTTGGCTATTGGCTAGGGTAAAGCCAATGCTGGTGGTTACTTTGTACTTAGACATTAAACTTGAGTTTCTGACTAAGTGCATAATGCGCTCAGCAACCACTTTGTTTGTTGTAAACTCGGGGTCTTCAATAATCAGCGAAAACTCATCGCCACCAAATCTAAATACAGAGTCTGTGCCGCGTATACTGCTGCAAAGTACCTGCGAAAATTCTTTTAAAACATCGTCACCTACTTTATGACCATAGTTGTCGTTTACTTGCTTAAAGTTATCTAAATCAAGCAGCATTAAACTAAAAGGGCGCTGGTAACGGCGGCAGTTTTCGAGCTTTTGCGATAACATGTCATTAAATTGGCTACGGTTATTTAAACCAGTGAGCGCATCTTTTGTGGCAAGTTTTAACACTCGGCTGTACATCATTGCGTTACGCAGTGGGTACACAAGGGCGCTGTGCAAGGCACGTAATTTGTTTTCAATCGCTTTACTAATAGGGTATTGGCTAAAGTAAATTAGCTGTCCTAAGTGCTCGCGACCAATAGCTAAATCGTAAGAGTACGGGCTAGTGTTCGTGTTGCTATCTGAGGTTTGTGCAGTGCCGAGCGTTGATTGAAACTGCAGCCCTGAAAAGTTAAGTAGCTGTTTGGCAAACTTTGCATAAATAGCCAATACATCTTCTATTACTAGGCTTGTTTGTAGCTCGGTAACTAAATCGTGCGTTGCCGCTGTTTCGTTTGTGTGTGTTTGCTCTGCCGAAAACGGCAAAAAATCGCCGCGCCCAGACACGCGTTGTGTCAAAATATGGACATTTTCCATTAAAATCTTCCCCCAGGGTGTTACTTTGCAATAACCAAGCTATTTTTATGCCATATTTTAAAATTGCTTGATAAACATATGGTTGCTATATTTAAAGTTCATTCCGTAGTTTAATTGACGCTGGAGGCCGAATTTGCAAAGTATAAACGCTCAAATTTTTGGCTTGTTAGTGGCGGCGGTGCTTTTTGTATGGTTTTTTAAGCGCATTGGCTTGCCGCCTATTTTGGCGTATTTAGCAACAGGCGTTTTAGCCGGCAGCCATGGCATTGGCTGGCTTGCGCAATCTCACGAAATAGAGTTTATTGCTGAGCTGGGCATCGTATTTTTACTGTTTAGTTTAGGGCTCGAATTTTCTATATCGCGGCTAATGGCCATGCGCAATATTGTGTTTGGACTGGGCTCGTTACAAGTTGGTGTTACCAGCTTGCTCTTCATTATTATTTTATATTGCTTAAATTTTAGCTTACTCACTAGCTTTACCATTGGCACAATTATGGCGCTTTCTTCAACCGCGGTGGTGGTTAAGCTATTAAAAGAAACTGGCGAACTAAACCAGCGCCGTGGGCAATTGGCGGTGGGCGTATTACTGTTTCAAGATATTGCCGTTGTGCCCTTACTTATTATTTTGCCGCTGTTTGCCTCAAGCGATTCGCAAAGTATTAGTTGGGCGCTGGCATTTGCGCTTACAAAAGGCGCGTTTGTGTGCTTATTACTGTGGGCGATTGGTAAATGGGTGCTGCCTAAAGTATTTAAAGAAATAGCGCAGGTACGAACCGATGAGCTGTTTGTGCTTACCACAATTTTGGTGGCGTTATTTGCCGGCTTTTTAACTTACATGTTTGGTTTATCAATGGCGCTTGGGGCATTTTTAGCCGGCATGATGCTAGGAGAGAGCCATTACCGCCATCAACTAGAGGCTGATATTAGGCCATTTCGCGATATTTTAATGGGGCTATTTTTTGTAACTGTGGGGATGCAGCTCGATATTTTATTTGTGCTTTCGCATGGTTTTGTGATTATTGGCGCGTTATTTGGCTTGTTAATATTAAAAATTACCGTGCTGGCATTCAGTGCCAGATTAATGCATGAGCGCAATCAAGACTCGCTAGCCTGCGGCGTTATGCTGTGGCAAATGGGAGAATTTGGGTTTGTGCTTATTGCTTTGGCAGGTCAGCATGAGTTACTCAATTCAGAGCAAGCCTCGTTTTTAATTGCCTTAGGGGTGCTTTCGATGGCGCTAACCCCGTTTTTAATTGATAAAACCCCACTAATTTTAAATCAATTGGGTATTTTAGATCACCCCAGTATGGCGAGGGAGAGCGAGCCTAAAAGTAGCACCTTATATAACGATCACGTGGTTATTTGTGGCTTTTCACGCGTAGGACAAACTATAGCGCGATTTTTAAAACCGGAAGCCATAGATTACGTTGCCATAGAAAGTAACCCTATTTTAGTACAAGAGGGCAAAGCCGCAGGTGAGCCAGTAATATTTGGCTATGTAAAACAAAAAGATATTTTAAAGTGTGCAGGGGTAGAGCGAGCACGCTTAGTGATTATTACCTTTACAGAGCTTGAGCATGCACACGTGGTAATAGACGCCATAAAGCAGCTTGCACCCAACGTTAAAATACTAATAAGAACCCGCGACGACAGCCAATTAAACAACTTAAAAGAGTTGGGGGTTACTGAGGTGGTGCCTGAGTCGTTAGAGGCAAGCTTAATGTTGGTTTCGCATGTGTTGTCGATGTCGGGCGTACCGATGACACGCATTGTACGCCGTGTTAGTAAAGAGCGCCGTAATCGCTACCCGCTTATGCAAAGTTTTTACGCCGGTTACTTTAAAGATAATGAAGAAACCTCCTCTGAGCGCTTAGAATATTTGCACGTTGTTGCGTTGCCAGATCAAGCCTATGCGGTGGATAAAACAATAGATGAGCTTAACTTATCTAAACGCCGCGTGACTGTAAAAGCTTTGCGCCGAGAGGGGCAAGAAATAGACGACCCATCAACCAGCACCACATTGTGCGCAAACGATGTACTGGTATTGCAAGGTAAGCCTAGGCGGGTAGAGCGAGTAGAGCATTACCTACTCGATGGGCTTGAATAAAAAATGCATTTGATGTTTTTTACTGACATAGATGCAAGTTATTAAAATAACGCAGAGGTAGTTATCGGGCTCAGTTGGTTTCAAAGCTTACTCTGCGCTTAAATAGCAGGTTTCAAGGCCAACATTAGCTAGTCGAGCTCTAAAAATTGGCGTATTTCGGGTAGTTTTTTCATGCCATCTTCATAGCCAATTTGAATTAGGTGCTGAGTGTAGCGTTTTTCAAACAATAAATAGCTGGTTAAACTCGATTGCGAGTGCTTTTTTACCCCAATTGTGCGTAGCAGCAACTTAATTGCCCACGGCATATCGCTGTAGTATTGCGCGGCAATATCGTTAAAGTTTTTTGATGGATTAATAATACACGTCTCTATTTGTTTCAGCTCTTGATGTTTGTCGCGCGCCGGAAGCAGCCCTAAGGTGCGATTTACACGCTCAAGGCGCTCAAGGTCGGCTTGCATGGTGTCGCTAAATACACTATCGAGTAAATGCCCAGCAACCGCAGAAAGCCCAGGGTAGTGGGGCGAGTAACCCGCCGGATGCGACTCTTTTGGTTGGTCTACCCCAATAATAAATATTTTTTCAGCCCCTAAATGAATGGACGGGCTAAGCGGTGAGAGCTGGTGAATAGAGCCATCGCCAAAATAGTGGTTAAATACATTAACACTTGGAAACACCATAGGAATGGCGCTTGATGCCATTAAATGCTCAACGTTAATGCGCATAGGGCGACCTTCGCGCTTGGCACGTTGCCAAGGTGTTTGTGTGTTTGACTGAAAAAAAGCAACAGAGTCACCGGTTGTATAGCTTGAAGCGGTAATAGAAATCGCTTCTAAATAATTACGGTGTAAATTACGCTCAATGCGGTGCAGGTCTAAAATTTCGTTTAATAAACCGCGCAAAGGGCGGTTATTTAGCAAACTGCCTGGCGGGTGGTTTATGTGCTCAGACTGAAAACTGGTTAAAATATTGCGCGCAATATGGCCAAACACACTTAAAAAGTCGCTTTTGTAGACCATAGACGTTGAAAAGTTTTTCCAAACAGACTCAAGTTTACGCACGGCCAAATGCGCACACGAGGCATAACAGGCCAAAGCTGCAGAATTAATCGCGCCTGCAGAAGTGCCGTTAATAATTCTAAATGGCAAAGGCGCGGTGCGAGGCATACTATGAGCAAGCGCTTTAAGCACGCCCACTTGATAAGCAGCGCGAGCGCCACCACCTGTAAGTAATAGGGCTATTTTAGTTTTATGTGGGTCAACTTGCTGGATTTTCATAGTGGTTTTTGAACTGCTTAACGTCTTTTCTTTATTTATCAACTTTAAGTCTTTAAGCTAGAAGAATCAAAGAATAACTGAGTTACTATGGCTCGTTGTTCTAATTAGTAAGTGTAGGTTTATGTTGTAAAGCCTATATTTAAAGTAATAGTGATTACCGATAGTGAATTTTTTCCACTCAGCGTACTCTGAGTAATATGCATTTAAATTTATGGAGTTTGTATGTCAGATAAACCAGAAGCGTCAGATGTTCAAAAACGTCCGCCTAAAAACAATTTTTTATTCGCCGTTATTATTTTAATTATTTTAGTGTGTGCCGCTGCGTTCGTCCTGCTATCGCCCACTGACGAGCCAGAAACTCGCACAGAGGTAGAGCAAACACCTAAAGAGCAACCGGTGATGGAGCTAAAGCCAGAAAACGACCCTGTGGTAGATGCGCCATCAGTTAAGCCTGAAAAGCCAGCTGAGCTAAGCGTACCTGCTCAACGCCCAGCTGAGCCAGAGCCGGTTGTAGAGCCATTACCAACGCTTGATGAAAGCGACACCGTAGTGGTTGCCAAAATGGATGAATACCTAAGCGACTCGGTAATGAGCCTAATGGTAACCGACGATGTAATTCGCCGTGGCGTTGTATTTATAGACAACATAGCCAAAGGCAAAATTGCTAAAAAGCACACGCCAGTGGTTAAACCTGAAGAAGAATTTAGCGTAAACGAAGGGGACATTTTAACAATTGACCCTAACAGCTACGAGCGCTATACACCGTATGTAAAAGTATTTACGAGCATGAGCGCCGCCCAAGCTGTGCGTATGTACGAGCAGTACAAGCCATTAATCAACAACGCGTACAGTGAAATTGGTTACGGCGATGATGAATTTAATCAAACGCTAGAAGATGCTATTGAGTTATTACTTGATACACCGGAGCCAGAAGGCGAGTTACCGCTACTGCGAGACTCGGTTACTTATCAGTATGCGTTTTCTGAATGGGAGCAATTACCGGCTGCACAAAAACAGCTGTTACGTATGGGCCCAGAAAACATGAAAAAAGTAAAAGCAGCACTGCGTAAAATTAAAGCCGAGTTAGAGCGTAATTAATAGGCATTAAAGGCTGTTTTTAACCGCGATTGTATATGAAGTATGCAATCGCACTTTCTTTTTTGATTATCCCTTGAATAACACACCAAAAGTAGAGATAATCCTTCCCGCGCCAACCAAGGCCCTCAATGGTAGTCTTATTGGTCCTCTCGCAACACTAGCAGGCGAACCTGGTCAGGCCCGGAAGGGAGCAGCCACAGTTTGTGACGTGTGTGCCGAGATGTGGCTGGTAAGACTGCCACCCAAATTCCTCATTTGGGTGAAAATACATTCCTTTTAAATTATTCCTTAGTAACACCGTTAGATATTTAGTATCACGAGTGTCGATTTTCCACTATTACCGCTCTACCTCGTTTTTACATGTTTATACATCAGCAACCTGTGTGTCTAAGTTAGCTTGTTTACATGAGCTTATTCGAGGGCTAAGATGAATTCATTGTAATGTATGGACATTTGTCGGTTTGTAGTGGCGCAGTAATTTATTCAAGACGAGGCTTTTGTAATGGCTGTTGTGGTTTCGCTTCGCTCTGTATTATAGTCAATTGTTGCTTAGTGCTTTTTCGGCGTTATACACCATGGAGGATTTATGCGCATTATTTTTACATTCACACTGTTTTTATTACTGCCGTTTACTGCACTAGCAGATGAAACAATCACTATTTATGTAAAAGAATCAAATTACTTAATTAGCAACTCCAAAGCAAAGCTCACATCTACTGAGCTTGGCAATAAATTGCAGTCACTCAATGTTTCAACAGTAATACTCGATGTAGACTATTGCGCAGCTCCAGAAGCGTTAGCTAATGCCTATTTAGCAATCGCGAATGCTAAGCCTATGCTTAAGGATATTAAGTTAAATTTAAGTGACAGTCATAAAAAGAGTAAGTGTAAAAACACATAACACGCTTTTTGACAGGGGGTAATGTGTATCTGTTCCTGTTTTATTGCTGCTAGACAACCCTTGCCTTGTACGTAATAATGTAAAAATTACATTAATTTTAACATATAAAGTGTTAACAAAGTGCCCCAAGGTTGATTAATGCCGCAAAGAAGTAAGTGGACACTCGCTGTTTTATTAGGGTTATTAGGCGGGTTAGTAAATCTCTCGCCATTGTATTTTTTCGACAGCTCCGAATTTTTGTTTGGGCAATTGTTTGTTTTATGCAGCTTAGTATTTACTGGGCTGCGTTACGCGTGCCTAAGCCTTGCCATTGTTTCTGGTTTTTTACTTTATAGATGGGGCCATTGTTGGCCGAGTATTGTGTATTTACTCGAGCTTTGTTGGCTTTATGCTTTTTGCTTACGCCGCTCTAAACCTATTCTTCCTCTGGGTAGCGTATTTTGGCTATGTATTGGTTTACCCTTTGTATGGGTTATAGGCCAATTTGTTATTGGCTTGGCCTGGTTAACGCTAATAGTAGCGATATCAAAGTACTTAATTAACGCGCTAATAAGTTTGGCGGTGGTTGATTTAGTTAGTGTATTTGTACCTTACGCTAGCCGTGCGTATCAGGGTAGGCCACTGGCAAAAATTTTAAGCTATGTGGTTAGTGTCATTATTATTTTAGTGGTATTGCTAACCAGTGTAATTTTAGTAAACGATCATCATGCGCGCTTAGAGTATGAAGTAAACGCTCAACTAAAAGAAAAAGCCGAGTCTATTAGCACGCAATTAAATGATTATTTAGCATTTCATAAAAACGCCATTGTTATGAGTAGCGACGCAATAAGTGCGGGCACTGCAAGCGATGTGCAGCTCAAACGATTAATGTCGTTATTTCCAGGCTTTACAACCAGCTTGTATGCAAACCCAGATGGCTTTGTAGAGCTTAGCTCGCCCAGCGATTTAATAGAGGGGCTTAGCCTTGCGCAGCGTAGTGTTAAAGACAGAGCATACTTTACTCAAGCTCAGCAGTTCCCTCTGGGTTATACCAGTGGTGTGTTTCAAGGTCGCGGCCTAGGTAACGAGGCCATTGTGGCGCTGTCGGCACCTATATACCGTAACAATACGTTTTATGGTGTGGTAGAGGGCTCGTTAAAGTTAGACCGCTTAGAGCGGTTTATACCTAACTTATTTGAGTACACGGGCGATTTAGTGGTGCTAGATGCGCAGCAAAAAGTGGTATTTAGCTCCCTTGATGAATTTAAAATACTGAGCCATTTTAACGGGGAGGGCTTTAATACCAGTAACTTAGGTGATAAAAACCTATTTCGTTCAAGCAAAAACGAGGTGTACCACAGCTCTAGGTACATTGATCCACAAAATCACTGGCAAGTTATTACCTTTTATAATCGTAAGCATTTAAGTATGTCGGTGGCAAAAGCTTGGCTACCCACTATTTTGTTAAGTGCGATATTGATGCTTATGGTGGTTATTTTTATACACCAACTTGCTAATTTATTAGTGCAGCCAATCACTAGCTTAACTACGCTAATGCAAAGCTTTGGCAAAACCAAAACACATAAGTTTAATACAGACTCAAGCTGGCATGAGGTATTGCAACTGCAACAGCAATTTGAATTACTAGCTAATGCGCTGCAGCGTTCAATAGAAAACCTACAAGCCTCTAATATCAGAAACCAAGGGTTAAATACCCAGCTGAGCGAATTTAATCAGCAGCTAGAGGGCAAAGTAGCAGAACAAACCACAGAGCTTAAAAAAGCGGTAAATAGGGCTAATTTAGCCAATGTTGCTAAGTCGCAATTTTTAGCCAATATGAGCCACGAGCTACGCACCCCTATGAACGGTATTTTAGGCATGGGAGAGGTTTTATTGCGCGATAATTCATTAACCGATGAGCAGCGGGAGCTATTAAATACGCAGCAAAAAAGCGCACAAAATTTACTGAAAATTTTAAACGATATTTTAGATTTTTCTAAAATAGAAGCTAACGCCATGGAAATTAGCCCTAGGGCGACTAACCTTGCGCCGTTTATTGCCAATATAAAGTCGTTGTTTTCTCCCATTGTAAGTTCTGATCACGTCGAGTTTATTGTTAGTCAAAGCGACAGGCTGCCAGATTGCGTAAAAGTAGACGACCTACGTTTAAACCAAGTCATTATTAACTTGCTATCTAATGCGTATAAGTTTACCGAGCGTGGTTTTGTGCGTTTATCGTTTGATTACGAAAACGAGCAACTTTTAATAAGCGTAGCCGATAGCGGCATTGGTATTGAAAAAGATCAGCAGTCGTTGTTATTTAGTGAGTTTACGCAAGCAGATGTAGGTGTGGCACGTAAGTATGGTGGCACAGGGTTAGGTTTAGCAATTAGCCAAGGGTTAATTAAAAAAATGCAGGGTGAAATTACCCTCAACAGCGAACCAGGCAAAGGCAGTGTACTTAAATTTTACGTAAGTGCACCTAAAGCACAGTCCAACAAACCAGAGCCCGTTAAACAGCCGAAGTCGTTGCCTAATTTAAGCGATAAAACACTTTTACTGGTTGAAGATAACCCCATTAACCGGCAAGTAATTGCAAAAATGCTAGAGCCTACAAAGGTAAACTTAGTGATGGCAACCGACGGCATAGAAGCGCTAAAAGTAATTGAAGGTAATCGCTTTGATTTAATTTTAATGGATTGCCAAATGCCTAATATGGATGGCTACGAGTGCACCCAAACAATACGAGCTAACGAGGTAAACACAAAGGCACATGTGCCCATTGTTGCTATTACCGCAAACGCCTATGAAGATGATAAGCAGCGCTGTTTAAGTGTAGGCATGGATGACTTTGTTTCTAAACCGGTAAATACACAAGGGTTGTACGAAGTAATCGCGAGGGTGATAAACGCCCATTAGTGCAGCGTTTATCACCATAACAAACTTTAAATAAAATCAAGGGTGACCAACAAGCGTTGCTCGTTTGTAACCACCGGTGGCGAGCGGTGCACAAGCCCTGCGCCTTCGTTTTCATCCCAGTACTCACCTTTAAGTAGCGCAACATCCCCTTGATTTAGCTGATTAATATTATTTAGGCTTTTAAATAAGCCAGACTCTTCATCGGGCTTACCTAAATTACCAGTTCCAAGCTTTGAGCGCTCTACATCGCTGTGATTTAACCACTGCGTTGCAACGCCTTGGTAAGTAGTCACTAATCGGCACGGAATTTTGTCTACATGAAAACGCGGGCACATAGGTTTATCTAATATTTTTAGCCTTAAACCGGCGCGTTTTAAATCAAATAGGCAGCAAAACATTTCAACTAATAATGCTATGTCTTTACACAGCGCATCAGTTTCATCGCGGTTATTATCATCTGGTTTAAGTGCAGTAACTAACTTATCAAGCGCATCATCGGGTGATACCGCAAGCTCAAGTGGTTTTATGGCATTAGTGCTAATGAGTGTATTAACGGCATTTGTTAATACTTGTTCAAGGTCTCTTTGCCAAATAACGATGTTAGTGCTTTGGTCATAAATGTGTGGCAATACATTGGCGTTACGTTCTTTAGCTGCTCTTCGGTGGAGTTGCTCAGTGGGTTTTATTTGCGCCGTTATTGGAGCTAGGGCATTCATTACACTTCCTCCCAAATAGGAAACGGGTCGTTATAGGTTTTCCAAAAATCTTTACCTTTAAGCACAGCTTCTTCTGGCAGTAGGCAGTCATCAAGCGCCTCAATCATGGCTTGTTTATTTAACGACTGACCAATAAATACAAGTTCTTGACGCATATCACCAAAGGGCTCTACCCATTTACTGTTTATATCAGCAAGTAGCTCGAGCTCTGTGGGCCAGTCTTTTTTAGGAATTGCTTTATAAAACATGCCAGCAAACCCGTAATGAGCTATACCGCCTGCTTGGCTCCACTGCGCGCAAAATAAAGGGCGCGTTGCGAGCCAAAAATACCCTTTAGAGCGAATGAGCTGGCCAAATTGCTCGGTGTTGTGCAACAAGTGATAAAACTTTTCAGGGTTAAATGGGCGGCGCGCCGTATAATTAAAGCTGCTAATACCATACTCTTCGGTCTCGGGGATGTGTTCACCACGCATTTCTTTAAGCCAACCTGGTGCTTGTTGGGCGCGTGCAAAATTAAATAAGCCCGTATTGAGCACTTCATTAATATTAATGTTGCCGTTTGATATAGGAATAATGTTAGCTTGAGTATTAAGCGTATTTAAAATGGCAATAAGCTTATTGAGCTGTTCATTGGTGACTAAATCAGTTTTGCTAATTAAAATAACGTCGGCAAATTCAATTTGATCAACAAGTAGGTCGGCCACGCTTCGCTCGTCGTCTTCTCCTAACGATTCGCCAGTATCTTGTAAATCGTTTGCTTGTTCGTAGTCGGTTAAAAAGTTAACCGCATCAACCACGGTTACCATGGTATCGAGAGTGGCAACATCACCAAGAGAAACCCCGTTTTCGTCGGCAAAGGTAAATGTTTCGGCAACCGGTAGGGGTTCTGAAATGCCTGTTGATTCAATGACGAGATAATCAAAACGGCCATCTTTGGCAAGTTTACCCACTTCAACAAGTAAATCTTCTCGTAGTGTGCAGCAAATACAGCCGTTGCTCATTTCGACGAGTTTTTCGTTGCTGTGATTGAGCGACACATCGTTTTTAATTGTGGCTGCATCTATGTTTATCTCGCTCATATCGTTGACTATAACAGCCACTTTTATCCCTTGTCGGTTATTAAGAATATGGCTAAGTACGGTTGTTTTACCTGAGCCTAAAAAGCCTGATAACACTGTGACGGGCTTTTTATTGATCATTTAATTTTACTTACTAATAGGTATATATTGGTATGTTATATTGTATCAATTGAGTTTTCTAGCACTAGCATGACTTTTTAAATGGTTTGTATGTAATGCTCAGCAGAAGAATAAGCAGACACTTTTGCAAATACAACAAAGCTATTTTGTGTTTTTTGCTATTTTTGAATTTATATAGCTGCGCTATTATGAGCGCCATCAAACTTAGGAGGCATTATGACGTTACTTTTCTCACCCATAGAACTTGCAGGTAAAACTTTAAAAAACCGTATTGTTATGCCACCAATGACTCGCTCGCGCTCAACGCAGCCTGGCGACATTGCCAATGATTTAATGGCCACTTATTACGCGCAGCGAGCAAGTGCTGGGTTAATAGTAAGCGAAGGCACACAAATAAGTGAGCTGGGTAAAGGCTATGCCTGGACACCAGGTATTTACACAAACGAGCAAGTCGCAGGTTGGCGCACGGTGACCAACAAAGTGCACGATGCTGGTGGCGTTATGTTTGCGCAGCTTTGGCATGTAGGGCGCGTAACTCACAGCGACAACACGGGCGGTGTTCAGCCTATATCGGCATCGGCCATTGCTGCAAAAGACGTAAAAGTATTTGTAGATACTAACGGCGAACCTGGCTTTGTTGAGACTCAGTTACCGCGTGAAATGAGCAAGCAAGATATTGAAAATGTACTAGGCGAATTTCGCCAAGCGGCTAAAAATGCAGTAGACGCAGGCTTTGATGGCATAGAGCTACACGCCGCTAATGGGTATTTAATTAACCAATTTTTAGACTCGCAATCAAATGCCCGTACTGATGAATATGGCGGCAGTGTGCAAAATCGTTTGCGTTTTTTAACAGAGGTTGTAAATGCAGTAAGCGATGAAATTGGTAGTCAAAAAGTAGGTGTAAGGCTTGCACCACTTACCACGCTTAACGGCACGGTTGATGATAACCCAGAGCAAACATATTTAGCCGTTGCTCAAGCACTAAACGACGCTGGCGTGGGCTACATGCACATTGCTGAAGCCGACTGGGATGATGCCCCTTTAATGAGTGTTGAATTTAAACAGGCTATTCGTAAAGCGTACAGCGGCGTATTAATTTATGCAGGTAAGTACACTAAAGAACGTGCCGATGAAGCCCTAGCACAAGGCTGGGCCGACATGATTGGCTTTGGTCGCCCATTTGTGTCTAACCCAGATTTACCGGCACGTTTAGAGCAAGGTAAACCGCTAAATAGCCACAACCCCGACACCTTATTTGGTGGTGCAGAGCAAGGCTATACCGATTACCCAGCCGCTTAATTATTTATAAATAAAGTATTTTAAGGGCTGCATGTATGCAGCCCTTTTTTTATGCTGGTAAATCAATAGCTTTAACTTGAGCTAATACCAATTCGAAAAATAGATCACTTAATTAAGCGGATTGATATAACAATAAAAAGCGCGTAAGTTAAACAGCTTACCCATTTTAAAAACATAAAAATAAAAATAAAAATGAAAACCAAAGAGATAGAGCAACTCGCGTTATCAGACTCTGAAACCAAAGACGTGATCACCCCGTATGCCTTTAAAATTGACCAAGCGTTATTAGGTATTCCATTAGCGAGCCCAATTAAACGTGCATTGGCGATGACTATTGATGTCACTTTAATATTTATGGCCGCTAAGCTAAGCGCCACTTTAATTGCCTTTGTGGCGGCCATGGCTTTTTATAAAGGCACTGCGCAGCAATATCTTCCAAAAATGTCGTCGTTTTGGCGCAGAGCCTTAAAGCTTTTTGCCGCGAGCTTTTTATTTGTAAGTTCACTAACTGTACTCTCGTTAGCGATTGATTTTTTTGAAGGCGATACCGCTATTCAAACACCTCAACTAGAAAAAACACAGCAAAACGATGAGCTAAGCGAGCATGATAAAGCAATAATACGCACCTATTTAACACAAACAGACGACGATAAAAACTGTGATGACGCTTGCCAAAGCGTTGCTCGAGCAAATTTAGTTGGCCAATTACCAGCGCTTGCTGAAATGCAAAACGTAGGAGGTATTGAAGTTACGCGCACATTATTGCACTTAATGGCTATATCTGATGATGAGCCCGTTGCGGCAGATGATTTTAAAAATAATGAGACAGAGCGAGAAAGCATTTCGGGCGAAATAACTCATAAAAGCAATATCACTGAAAAAGCTGAAACTAAAAGCGAGCAAACCAAACCTGTCACCAGCATTTTGCAGTGGGGTAAAGGCATTATTCAAGACCTAGGCCTTGGTTTTGGCTGGGCGGCCGTATACTTTACGTTGTTCTCGTTATTATGGCGCGGACAAACCCCAGGTAAAAAAGTATGTAATATTCGGGTGGTCTCACTAAATGGCGAGCCACTAGGTATGCTTGATTGTTTTGGCAGATACGGCGGGTACGGCGCCGGTTTTGCCACGGGCTTATTAGGCTTTTTACAAGTGTACTGGGACCCAAACAGGCAAGCTATTCAAGATAAAATATCAGCGACTGTGGTTATTCAGGGCAGCGTGAACCAAGTTGTAAATGTGAAAACGGTTGTAGAAGCAGTGAAAGCGTAAAGTAATTATAAAAATATACAGGTTGAGTTTAAAAACTTAAAATGAAGTACAGGTTTAACTTTATCAGGTGAGCTATGAAAAAGATTTTAGCTGATTGTTCAGCAAGTATTTCAGAACTAAAGAAAAATCCAATTGCCCTCATAAATAATCCTGATGGAGAGGCTATCGAAATTTTAAAATATAATGAGCCAGTTGCTTATTTAGTTCCAGCACAATTGTATGAGTTACTAATGGATCAGCTTGATGAATTTGAATTAACTAAAATTGTTGAAAGTCGTAGAGCTGATTTATCACTAATGATTAATGTGGATGTAGACAAATTATAAATTTAAATCGAAGTAGTGTTTAGGAACCCGTAGAGTTTTTATATATTTTTAAAACATTAAGTTTAATAGGCTATTTTCGTTATTCAAAGGCTTGTTATTTAATAGTTTATCTTCTAGCTCTTGAATAGAATTTTTTAAACTTGAATTAACACTGATTTCTTTTGTATGCTTTTCTTTAAAATTGTTGATTCGCCTTTTGAGCTCATTAATAATTTCTTCATCATTGCAATTAAACTCACTTTTTAAAGTTGTGTAGTTCAAAAATGATGAAAGTTTAAGGGAGTTAAATGCAAAGTTGTTAAATTTATCGTTTTTTAAATTATCATCTAGTTCAATAACTGCCTTCAAGATATCAAGCCCAATAACCGAGAGCTCAGAATCTCTTTCGGTTAAATACCTTATCACCTTTAGTGATACAGGAATTGGATAATAAATATTACCTTGATTTTTATTGCCATAAAATTCTGGTAGGTTAGTAAACATTCTAATCTCATTAATTAGCTTAATTAGTGTTTCTATATTACGGAACACACCAGTACAGTTCATTAAAACGTGTTTTTCTGATAAAACAGATCCAAATTCAGGCTTTGAATTATCAATGATATTAAATAGGTTTTGTAATTTATTTGTATTTAATCGTATTGATTTTAACGATTGTTCTAGGATATTAGTTTCGTATTCACAGTTTTCATCTTTAAGCAAAATAGTGTCGTTTTTATATCTATTAATAGCGTCTTTGCTCAATTCTAGTGGATTTTCTTCAGCGATTGGATTAATGCTATAGTCATAGACTAAATAAGAGAAGGAGTTCTCAGGGAATAACCTTTTATAAAGTCTATCTTTATTTTGGAATATCAGTAAACCGTTATTTCTATCTTCAAGAGTTTCTAACAAAGAATAGAATTCAGCCCGATGGAGTTGATATTTTTGAAAGTTAAGCATCTCATTCTGTTTTTCGAGTGAACTACTTTGCTTTTTTTCAAATTCAATTCTATTAGAGTTTTGTATGATTAAATAAATGAAAGTTAGGCAAGTTGCGAAACTACCTGCAGCAGTAAAGATTTTAGTAATCACATCTAACGTCATATTATTATACCAAAGTGTAGCCAATATTAATAAAATCAACGCGGAACCGGTGAGTGATAAAATTAAAATAAATATATAAACCTCCCAATAAGGTGATTTTAAATTATCCATATATTTATCTATATTCTTTAGCAAATCTTACCCCTAAACCTAACCCCAATTCCACCGATCATCATCAACACCACAAATCCCCATACAAACACATTGCCGTATTGGCTGTACACGCTGTCGCCTTGTATAAGATTTATATCGGCTTTCATGGTCGCAGCTTCAAACTGTGGCATGGTTTGCTGAGTGTGGCTTATTGGGTCGTATACGGCGCTTACGCCATTGTTGGTAACACGTACCAGCGGGCGTTGTAATTCTAATGCGCGCATGCGGGCTATTTGCATGTGTTGTAATGGCCCAATGGAGTCGCCAAACCACGCGTCGTTACTTACGGTAAACAGCAAGTCAGAGTCGCTTTGGTAATTACCGCGTACTAAATCGGCAAATACTATTTCGTAGCAAATGGCAGGTAGCAGATTAAATCCATTGGCGCGTAAGTTGTTTTGCACTCTATCGCCACGCGTAAACGATGACATAGGTAAATCAAACAATGGCGCTATAGGGCGTAGTATATCCTGAAATGGTACAAATTCGCCGATAGGTAACAACTGGTGCTTACGGTAGCGGTTTTTGTCTAGGTAGCGATAATGGCCGTGCTCGTCGTTCTGCTCTTTATTACCTACCACAATAAGGGTGTTGTAAATGGTTTTGGTGTCGAGCTGGTAGTCAACAATACCGGTAACTAACGCGGTTTTATTAAACGACGCCGCGCTGTCTAAGTTGGCTAAGTACGTGTCGGCAAGGGCTTCTATTTCGGGCACTGCGGCTTCGGGCCATACCACTAGGTCGGCATCCCAATGTGGGCGTGTTAGGTCTTGGTACTTGCTCATGGTGGTCCAAAACTCACTGGGTTCAAAGCGCAGGTGTTGTTTAATATTACCTTGCACCAATAAGGTCGACATTTCTTTGCCAGAGTAGCGATTATTACCTGAATTTAATGCGCCAATAACAAGTAACGCTAAAGCGGCTGCGCTTATTAATGGGGTTTTAAAATCTTTTTGGGTGAGCCTGTAAAGGGCAAAACCAATGCCAACACAGGTAAGCGTTAAGCCAAATTCGCCAATATAAGGGGCAAGCAGCCTAAGCGGGCCATCTGTTTGTGTATAGCCAAAACTTAGCCATGGAAAGCCGGTCAGTAAGTGTCCACGTAAGTATTCACTAATGGCTATAGTGGCAATTAGAAGTGCCCCCATGCATTTAGGGCCACTTGCAAAGCGAGTTGAAGCCCAAAACGCGAGTGCTGGAAACAGGGCTAAATATGAGCACAGTAAAGCCATTAACGAGAGCGACGCTATAAGCGGCATGCCGCCAAAGGTGGCAATAGATACGTGCACCCAGCTAATACCCGCGCCAAACCAGCCTAAGCCAAATATAAAGCCATATTTAGCGGCGCTTTTCGCGTGCGTTTTACCTGTGTTGTTTGGGTTAATACAAAAAATAATGGCGGCAATGCTAAAAAATGCGATGGGCCAAATTTGGTAAGGGGCGTAGCCAAAAGTTAAAATAAGGCCCGCAACCAGTGCGAGCCATGCTTTTTTATCTTTTACTAACAGGGTGAGTTTAGTTAGTAGTTTCTTCACTGTCGTTTTCATCAACCTTAGGAACGGTGACTTGCAGTTGTAAAATACGACGGTTATCAGAATTAGTTACTTTAAACTGATAGTCGTCTATTTCAATTGTTTCGCCGCGACTTGGCATATGGCCAAATGCGTGTAGTACCGTGCCGCCAATGGTATCGGCTTCATCGGTGCTGTAACCTGTTTTAAAGTACTCGTTAAAGTCATCTACAGGGGTAAGCGCTTGTACTACGTATACATGCTTAGCAAGTTGGCGAATATCTTGTTGATCTTCTTCTTCGTCGTGTTCATCTTCGATTTCGCCGACGATTATTTCAAGAATATCTTCAATGGTTACAAGGCCCGATACACCGCCGTATTCGTCAATGACAATAGCCATGTGGTAGCGTTGCTGACGAAATTCATTTAGTAGGGTGTCTACGCGCTTGCTTTCTGGCACTACCATGGCTGGGCGTAAATATTCGCGCAGTGAGGGTAGGTGCTCATCTTTATTTAAAATAAGCGGCAGCAAGTCTTTTGCGAGCAAAATACCTTCAACGTGGTCTTTGTCTTCACACACCACCGGAAAACGCGAGTGGGTGGAGTCGACCATCATGGGGATCAAATCTTCAAGGGGGCTGTCGACCTCAAGTGTGACCATTTGTGAGCGCGGGATCATTATATCGCGCACTTTAAGCTTGGATACACCAAGCACACCTTCAATCATTTCTTTGGTTTCTGGGTCGATTACGTCACGCTCTTGCGCGTCGGCAATTACTTCAACCAGCTCTTCTCTATTCTGGGGTTCCCCTTGCAACATTTGGGCTATGCGGCCCATCCACGTTTTGCCAGAAGAACCCTGGCTAGATTGCGAGTTATCGTCGCTCATTGCGTCTAAATGCTCCGTTAATTTAAATTTCGTCCCGGTATGGGTCAGCTATGTTTAGCTCTGCAAGTAATTGCTTTTCTATGCTTTCCATCTCAAAAGCGTCTTCACTCTTTATATGGTCAAATCCAAGTAAATGCAAGCATCCATGAATAACCATATGGGCAAAGTGGTCATGAAATGACTTTTCTTGCTCGATTGCCTCGGCCAATACAATGGCTGGGCAAATTATTAAATCACCTACTAATGGCAAATCAATGCCTGGCGGTGCTTCAAATTCGAACGACAACACGTTGGTTGGTTTATTTTTACCACGGTAGTCGTTGTTTAATTGTTGTGATTGGGCTTCATCGCTTATAACGATGCTCAGCTCCGACTCATCACGAAACTTGCTCAGGGCTTTATCGGCCCACAGTGCAAATTGTTCTTCGCTTGGGAGGTTGTCAAACTCACACGCTATTTGTAAATCTAATTCGGTGCTCACGGTATTACTCTTTAGTAGAAGGCGGCTGTTGAGCGGCAAGTTGCTCTTTGGCTTTTTGTTTTTCTATACGCTTTAGTCGCTCGCTTTCGTCATTGCGCTCGTAGGCTTCGACAATACGGCCAACAACAGGGTGGCGAACAATGTCGTGCGATTGGAAAAAGTTAAAGCTAATTTCTTCAACATCGCTAAGTACTTCTATTGCATGGCGAAGGCCTGAGCGCGCACCGCGTGGTAAATCAACTTGTGTTATATCGCCCGTTATTACTGCTTTAGAATTAAAGCCTATACGGGTTAAAAACATTTTCATTTGCTCGGCGGTGGTATTTTGGCTTTCATCTAAAATAATAAACGCATCATTTAGTGTACGGCCACGCATGTAAGCAAGTGGGGCAATTTCAATAATGTGTTTTTCAATAAGTTTTTCTACTTTTTCAAAGCCAAGCATTTCAAATAGCGCATCGTAAAGAGGGCGTAGGTATGGGTCTACCTTTTGGCTTAAATCGCCTGGTAAAAAGCCCAGTTTTTCACCGGCTTCTACCGCTGGGCGGGTAAGTAATATACGACGTATTTCTTGGCGCTCTAGAGCATCTACTGCGGCTGCAACTGCTAGGTAGGTTTTACCTGTACCGGCAGGGCCAATACCAAAGGTAATGTCGTGATGCAAAATATTAGCAACATACAAACCTTGATTGTCGTTACGTGGTTTAATTACGCCCCGGCGGGTTTTAATAAACATTTCTTTGCCGTACGCACTTTGCGGCACTTCTTGTTCTAGGGCTTTTGATTCGGTAATGGCTAAATGTACGTTGTCGGGCTCTATTTCACCAATTTCGCCACGAACAGGTTGAGTATCAACATAAAGGTTTTTTAAAATGTCTACGGCCGCGGCACTTGAGTGCAGTTTACCTGTTACTTTAAAAAAGTTGTCGCGGTGGATTATTTCAACACCTAGGCGGCGTTCAATTTGTTTGATGTTTTCGTCAAACGGGCCACATAAAGAAGAAAGGCGTTTGTTGTCGGCAGGTTCTAAATAAATCTCTAATGTTTTTAACTGATTACTCAAAATTACTTCCTATTCGGGTGCGCCAGTAAGGGTTACTGGCGCAATGAATTTATACAACTACGGTACGAAAGTAGCTACGCCAATTTCGTTGGTTGCATCGATTTTTGGCTCAACGCTTGCAGCTTTTGTTAAAATAGCTGAAGGAGCAATATCACGACGTAAGTTCATTTCTGATTCTGTACGAATTAAATCGCCACGTAAAGAGTTTGGTAACGCTTCGGTAATACGTACATCAACAAACTGGCCGATCACTGTGTGTGGGCCAACAAAGTTAACTACACGATTGTTTTCGGTGCGGCCACGTAATTCCATTGGGTTCTTTTTAGAAGGCCCCTCAACTAAAATACGTTGCTCTGTATCAAACATTTGGCGGCTAATTTGTTGTGCCATTTGTGTAATACGGTTTTGTAGTAGGTATAAGCGCTCTTTTTTCTCTTGCTCTGATACGTCATCAGGTAAGTCGGCGGCAGGCGTACCTGGACGCGCACTGTAAATAAAGCTAAAGCTCATATCAAAGCCAATGTCGTTAATTAAGTTCATTGTGGCTTCAAAGTCTGTTTTACTTTCACCTGGGAAACCAATAATGAAGTCTGACGACATGCTTAAGTTAGGGCGAATTTTACGCAGCTTACGTATTGTTGATTTGTACTCAAGCGCTGTATGGCCGCGTTTCATTAAATTAAGAATACGGTCTGAACCACTTTGCACAGGTAGGTGTAAGTGATCAACAAGCTCTGGTACATCAGCGTACGCATCAATAATATCTGGCGTAAACTCTACCGGGTGCGAGGTGGTGTAACGAATACGGTCAATACCATCAATCGCTGCTACGTAACGGATTAAATCTGAGAAGTAACAAATTTCGCCATCGTGTGTTTCACCGCGGTATGCATTTACATTTTGACCAAGCAGGTTTACTTCACGTACGCCTTGCTCGGCAAGTTGCGCAACTTCTAATAATACGTCATCTAATGGGCGGCTAACTTCTTCACCACGGGTATAAGGTACAACACAAAAAGTACAGTACTTAGAACAACCTTCCATTATTGATACAAATGCAGACGGGCCTTCTGCTTTTGGCTCTGGTAAACGGTCAAACTTTTCAATTTCTGGGAACGAAATATCAACCACCGATGAGCCTTTGTCGCCTTGCACTTGTTTAATCATTTCTGGTAAACGGTGCAATGTTTGTGGGCCAAAAATAACATCAACAAACGGTGCGCGCTGGCGAATAGAGTCACCTTCTTGAGAGGCAACACAACCACCTACACCAATAATTAAATCTGGCTTGTCGTCTTTTAATAACTTCCAGCGACCTAATTGGTGAAATACTTTTTCTTGCGCTTTTTCACGAATTGAACAGGTGTTAAGTAAAATAACGTCGGCGTCTGCTGCTTCTTCCGTTAGCTGGTAGCCGTTGGTTGCATCTAAAAGATCAGCCATCTTCTGAGAGTCGTACTCGTTCATCTGACAACCCCAAGTTTTGATATGCAGCTTTTTGCTCATTGAAATATAGCCTCGTGTTCAATTCGGTAGTGGCACAAAAATGTGCTTAAAACGGGATTAAGGAGCAAGGTTGCTCACTTAAAGGACGCGTATTTTAGCTGGATACCCGCCCAGATCCAAGTATAGTTTTCATGTTTGTGATCTCAAATCAATACACAGGCAGTTTAATAGCGTGATAGTTATATACTCTCGCACTAATGCGGCGAGTTACGGTACAATCAAAACAGTTTCACGTATTAACCAAATGATGAAAAACATGACTCAAAACAAAGTGATTGTTGTAGGCGCGGGGATGGTCGGTGCGGCCATGGCCATAAAGCTTGCACAGCAAGGAAAATCAGTACAAATAATAGAAAAAAAACTGATTAACGCCGACGCCATTTTAGCAAGTGATCAGGTAGATATACGGGTATCGGCTATTAACCGTTTTTCAGAAAACCTGCTGGACGAGCTAGGGGCTATGCCTATTTTAAGGCAAAACCGATTAGCACCTTACACGCAGTTAGAAGCATTTGAGCGCGGTGGCGACAACCTATTATTTGATTGCGCCGATATTAATACTTCGCACTTAGGTCATTTAATCGAAAACAATTTAATACAAGCAAGCCTTTGGCAGCAGTTTGCACATTATAATATTGAGGTTATTGAACAATCAGCACCTTTAAGCGCTATTGAGCAAGACACAACGTCAATCACCCTCATTTATGGCGATACCCGTTACACTGCTGATTTAGTTATTGCAGCCGATGGCGGGCAATCGCAGCTACGTGCAAAGGCAAATATTGGTGTAACAGGGTGGCAGTATCAGCAGCACTGCATGGGCGTACTAATAAAGCTAGATGCGCCGCAGCAAGTAAAAACGTGGCAACAATTTACCCCTACAGGCCCGTTAGCATTTTTACCTATGCAGGCGCCATACGCTAATTTAATTTGGTACGACAGCGCTAATACCTTACAAAACTTTAAAGGGTTAACGGCTGAGCAAATTAAAGCGCATGTTTTAAATAAGTTTCCGTTTCTTGCAGGGGATTTTGAGGTGCAAAGCCATGCGGTATTTCCGCTTACCCGTCAGCATGCAAATAATTACTCTAATGGTCGCTTGGTGTTAGTGGGCGATGCGGCTCATACAATTAACCCACTGGCTGGGCAGGGCGTTAATTTAGGCTTTCAAGATGTGGTAGCACTCGCACAGGCGCTTGAAGACGCTGATGATATTGGTTGCCCGCTAAAACTAAAAGAATACGAGCGAAGCCGCCGTAAAGCCAACCTATTAATGATGAGCATGATGGATGCGTGTTACTTTGGTTTTTCTAACCAAATTACGCCACTAAAATGGGCACGCAGTCAGTTTTTAAAAATGGCTAACAATACCGGCCCTTTAAAAAACTGGGTATTAAAATACGCCATTAGTGGGGAGCTTAATTAAATCCGCTTAAGTGATTGGCTAATTTAATGAATGCACGGCCAATCACTCCCTTTCTTATGCCACTTGGGCACCTGCATAGTTGTCACTATTAATTTATTCCGTTATTGCGTTTTTTTGCCATACTCAAACTACTAACCAATTAAAAGTTGTGTGTTTGTGGATAATTTTTTTATTTTTATACTCATTGTCGGCGCTTTGCTACTAACGCTGAGCATTGTGCCAACAATAAAAATTTGTAAAAAAACTAACCGTGTTTCGTGGATTTTGCTACTGGCGCTTATTTTTAGCTTTATAGTGGGCTATTGGTATGTACTTTATTATTTTGTAAATAACGATATAGCCGGATTTATTGCTATGAGCGTATCGCTAATTTTATTTGGCGGGGGCGCTTTTGTTTATTTAGTTATTCAGCTTAGTTATAAAAGTATTTTAAAAATAGACCGCTTTGCAAAACGTCAACGAACCCTTGCCGAAAACGACAGCTTAACTGGCCTCCCTAATCGAAAAAAGTTTTTTCAGGTGCTTAACAAACAAGTTAAATACGAGCCTTCGTTTTATTTAATGCTTATAGATTTAAACCGCTTTAAATCGATTAATGACTCATACGGCAATAAAGTAGGGGATATGCTGTTAAGCATTTTTTCAAAAACACTCAGCCATAATATTGTGGGAATAGCCAAGCTGTACCGTTTAGGCGGCGCTGAATTTGCACTTATTGTTGATAACTCAGCCAATGAGGCAATTAATTTATGTATTGAAGCAATAAAAAAATCAACCAAACACCCATTTCATATTTACGAGCATAGCTTACGTGTACACGTGACTGTGGGAATAACAACCTTTGCGAATCACTCGTCGCTCGCTAATGAGTTATTAAAGCAAGCAGACTTAGCACTGCATGAGGCTAAAGACACACAGCAACTGTATGTACATTACTTTGAGGCGCTGAGCACCCGAGCAAATGAGCTTTCAAATATGACCTCACGTATTAAGCACGCCATTAAAAACCACGAATTTGAGCTTTATTTACAGCCTATATTTGATGCCAGAGCCGATGAAGTACATGGTGCAGAGGCATTAATACGCTGGCCGCAAAGTGATGGCTCATTTATTAGCCCAGAGGTGTTTATTGGCATTGCTGAGCAAAGTGGGTTGATATTAAATATTTCTAAATGGGTGCTACTAGAAACAATAAAGCACTTAAAGGTGTTAAAAGCAGCTGGGTTTATAGGTTCGTTGCATGTAAACCTTTCTACTAAAGATTTAGAAAGCCCGGAGTTTTATGAGTTTGTTGAAGAACTAGTAAAGCATGACCCAACGTTAAGCGACGCAATTATTTTTGAAATAACCGAATGCGCCATGATGACAAACCTAGAAGCCGCCCGCACTATGATGCAAAAACTAAATAGCAGAGGGTTTGAATTTAGTGTAGATGATTTTGGTACTGGTTTTTCTTCTTTGGTATTACTGCGAGAATTACCAATAAGCCAAATAAAAATAGATCAGTCATTTATAAAAGACATGCTGACTCAAATAGCAGATTACGCGATTGTTGAATCGACATTGTTTTTAGCGACGCGACTTAATTGTAAAGTGGTGGCAGAGGGAATAGAAGATAACGATCTTAAACAAACATTAACGCTAATGGATTGTGATTATTTGCAAGGGTATTATTTTAGCAAGCCAGTAAACATTAATGAGTTTATACACAAATATGCTAATGAGGAAGAGTACAGGATAATATAGAAATTGGCTGGGATACCAGGATTTGAACCTGGGAATGCCAGGATCAAAACCTGGTGCCTTACCGCTTGGCGATATCCCAACGCTAAATTTGGAATAGTTTTAGTTCTAGATAAGAACATGGTGCGGAAGGAGAGACTTGAACTCTCACATCCTAAGATACTGGAACCTAAATCCAGCGCGTCTACCAATTCCGCCACTCCCGCATTTAACATACACAGGTGTTAATGTATTGGAACCTAAATCCAGCGTCTAATTCAAGACAACTGCCAATTCCGATACTCCCGCATATGGTCATTCTTTATAGCAATTTCTTTGGTAGAAGAAATTGGCTGGGATACCAGGATTTGAACCTGGGAATGCCAGGATCAAAACCTGGTGCCTTACCGCTTGGCGATATCCCAACAAAGAATTAGCTGATTATTTTAGTTCTTATCGAGAACATGGTGCGGAAGGAGAGACTTGAACTCTCACAACCTAAGTTACTGGAACCTAAATCCAGCGCGTCTACCAATTCCGCCACTCCCGCATTTAACATACACAGCTGTTAATGTATTGGAACCTAAATCCAGCGTCTAATTCAGACTACTGCCAATTCCGATACTCCCGTATATTGTCATTCTTTATAGCAATTTCTTTGGTAGAAGAAATTGGCTGGGATACCAGGATTTGAACCTGGGAATGCCAGGATCAAAACCTGGTGCCTTACCGCTTGGCGATATCCCAACAAAGAATTAGCTGATTATTTTAGTTCTTATCGAGAACATGGTGCGGAAGGAGAGACTTGAACTCTCACATCCTAAGATACTGGAACCTAAATCCAGCGCGTCTACCAATTCCGCCACTCCCGCATTTTTACTTTGAATAATCAAAGAAAGGTAGTTATTTTAAACTCTTCATTGAGCTGCAATTTAACTCTTGCAGAGCCACTTCTAAAAAAAGAAATGGTGGCTAAGACGGGATTTGAACCTGTGACCCCATCATTATGAGTGATGTGCTCTAACCAGCTGAGCTACTTAGCCATTGTTGGCTGGGATACCAGGATTTGAACCTGGGAATGCCAGGATCAAAACCTGGTGCCTTACCGCTTGGCGATATCCCAACAGAAAACAATTGATAGTTTAGTTCATATCAGAACATGGTGCGGAAGGAGAGACTTGAACTCTCACATCCTAAGATACTGGAACCTAAATCCAGCGCGTCTACCAATTCCGCCACTCCCGCATTTTCACTTTGAATAATCAAAGGGAGGTAGTTATTTTAAACTCTTCATTGAGCAACAAAAGAAAAATGGTGGCTAAGACGGGATTTGAACCTGTGACCCCATCATTATGAGTGATGTGCTCTAACCAGCTGAGCTACTTAGCCATCTCTTTTGTTATCACTTCATCGCTGAGTGCGGGGCGTATTATGCTGATATGACCCAAATCCGTCAACACCTTTTTTGCAAAAAAACACTTAACAGGGTTTGTTTGCAGGAAAATTAAGCTAAGAGGCTAAATTTTAATAAATTTGCTGTTTTTTTAACTGTAAATCAACTGTCAAAGTACACTAAGTAATAACAACTTAAAACCGTTAATATAAAAACTGCTGAGTATTTATGCAGTCGCTTTGTGATCAAGTTGTATTAAAACCGAGTTTATTGAGTATTTTAGCTATTGAATGAAGCTATGATACTTAATAACCAGGTTATGCAATCATTTTAAGTAGGCATAACTTGCGCTAGTTGCGTTAAAAATTACATATTAATCACCGCGTGGGGGTAGTTGGTAGGGTAATTTGCTTATTACTGATGCGTATTTCTCACGTTAAATAAAGTATTTAGCTTAGCTCGTGAGTATCAAACCAATCCGTAATAATACTTATATCATTTTTAGGGACTAAACGTGTCGCTATCTGTGTGAAAAAATTCTCTTTTAGAACAACTAAATAGCGAATTTTTTCTAGCTATCAACAGGTTTTTCCATCAACAAAATAAATCACTTAATTATGCTAATTGCTATAAAAAGCCAAAAGTAATTAAGGCCATTTGTCTTTTGGGATAAAACTTATTTAGATAAAGGCATAAAAAAACCCGCATTAAGCGGGCTTTTATAAACAGATTGTTTAGGCGTAATTATACGTTGAACAAGAAGTTCATTACATCGCCATCTTTAACAATGTACTCTTTACCTTCTTGACGCATTTTACCGGCTTCTTTAGCGCCACCTTCGCCATTAAAGGCAATGTAGTCGTCATAAGCAATGGTTTGTGCGCGAATAAAGCCACGTTCAAAGTCGGTGTGAATTTTACCAGCCGCTTGCGGCGCAGTTGCACCTACTGGAATAGTCCACGCGCGTACTTCTTTTACACCTGCAGTGAAGTAGGTTTGTAAATGCAATAGCTCGTAACCACCGCGAATAACACGGTTTAGGCCTGGTTCTTCTAAACCTAGGTCTGCCATAAATTCAAGCTTGTCTTCTTCATCTAGTTCAGAAAGCTCAGATTCGATTGCAGCACACACCGGAATTACTACAGCATCTTCAGACTCTGCAATAGCACGTACACGGTCAAGGTGTGGGTTATTTTCAAAGCCATCTTCAGCTACGTTAGCAATGTACATAGTAGGCTTAATAGTTAAGAAGTTAATTGAGCTAATTGCTGCTTTTTCTTCTTTAGTAAGCTCTAAAGAGCGAAGTGTTAACCCTTCGTCTAAGTGTACTTTTACTTTTTCAAGTACTGCATTTTGCTCTTTAGCGTCTTTATCGCCGCCTTTCGCTTTTTTAGCGTTACGGAAAATTGCTTTATCAGCGCTGTCCATATCGGCAAGTACTAATTCGGTATTGATAACGTCAATATCGTCAGCAGGGTCAATAGTACCTGCAACGTGAATTACGTTTTCGTCTTCAAAACAGCGAACTACATGGCCAATTGCATCCGTTTCACGAATGTTTGCTAAAAATTGGTTTCCTAAACCTTCACCTTTTGATGCGCCTTTTACTAAACCAGCAATATCAACAAATTCCATACTAGTAGGTAGAATACGTTGAGGATTTACAATTTTTGCTAGCTCGTCTAAGCGAGGATCGGGTACCGGTACTACACCTGTGTTAGGTTCGATGGTACAAAAAGGAAAGTTAGCGGCTTCAATACCCGCTTTAGTTAGTGCATTAAAAAGCGTTGATTTACCAACATTAGGCAAGCCAACGATGCCACATTTAAAACCCATAGTAAGATACCTTGTTAAGATTCGTTTAAACGATTATGGTTTAAAAGAATGTAGTCTGTTTTGTGCTTTTAACACACCATCTTTTGCAAGTATTTCCATACAACGAACTGCTTCATCAACCGCTGCATCCATTTTTTCTTGGTCTTCTTTGGCTGCTTTTCCAAGCACCCAACCGGTAACCATTTCACGATGCCCTGGATGACCGATACCTATGCGTAAACGCATAAAATCTTTTTGGTTTGCCATTTTTGCAATAATGTCTTTTAAGCCATTATGACCGCCATGACCGCCACCTTTTTTAAGTTTGGCAACGCCTGGGTCTAAATCCATTTCGTCATGGGCAACAAGTATGTTTTCCACGGGGATTTTGAAAAAATTGGCTAAACTACCGACCGCTTTACCACTTAAGTTCATGTAGGTGGTGGGGATCAATAATTTGAATTCTTGGCCTTGGATGATCACTTTGCCAGTTAGGCCGTGATATTTAGGATCGTGTTTGAGCGTGCAGTTGTAGCGTGCTGCGAGTTCTTCAATGAACCAAGCACCTGCATTATGGCGTGTGTTTGCGTATTCGGGGCCTGGATTAGCCAGGCCCACAAGCATTTGAATAGAATTCAAGGTGCAAGACCTTAAATATTATTCAGCAGCGTCTGAAGCTTCTTCTTCAGTAGGAGCTGCTTTGTTAGCTTTGATTGTAACTACTGACAGGTCGTGGCCTTCGCCTTTACCTAGTTCAACAGACTGAACACCTGAAGGAAGTTCAAGGTCAGAAATGTGAACTGAATCACCAACTACTAAATTAGAAACGTTAACTTCAACGAATTCTGGAAGTGCTTTAGGAAGACAAGAAATCTCAACTTCAGTTAACTGGTGAACAACAGTTGCACCAGCTTTAGTAACTGCTTCTTCACCGATGAAGTGAAGAGGAACTTTAGTTACTAATTTGTGAGTTGCATCTACACGTTGGAAATCAAGGTGAGTGATTTTTGGCTTGAATGGGTGACGTTGAATATCTTTTAAGATAGCTTCAACAGACTCGCCGCCAACATTTAGCGTAAGAATGTGCGTGTAAAAACCTTCGCTTTCTTGTGCTTTGATCATGTCTTTATGAGCAAGAGTAAGCGATACCGCTTCTTTATCTGCACCGTAAAGGATAGCAGGTACTTTGTCTTCGCGACGTAGGCGGCGGCTCGCACCAGTACCAGTTTCTACGCGAAGTTCAGCGTTGTAAGTATAAGTTTCGTTAGACATAATGTCTCCAATAATTAAAAGTGTTAGGGCCTTTGCGACCAAGGTCCCTACCCAAAAGGCGCGCTATCATAACACCGCCCCCCGATAAAATAAACAACACATACAAAAAAAGCGCCAAAAGGCGCTTATATGTTCCAACGAATGTATGATTTTAGTGTTCAAACATCGCTGAAATAGATTCTTCATTGCTGATGCGACGAATTGTTTCGGCTAACATGTCAGCAAGAGTCAGTACTTTTACTTTATCAAGCGCTTTTAATTCATCAGATAACGGAATTGAGTCAGTTACAATTACTTCATCAATTACTGAGTTACGAATGTTCTCTGCAGCTTTGCCAGATAAAATAGGGTGCGTTGCATAGGCAAATACGCGTTTAGCACCGTGTTCTTTAAGTGCTTCTGCGGCTTTACATAAAGTACCACCGGTATCAATCATATCATCTACGATAATACAGTCGCGGCCTTCAACATCACCAATAATATGCATTACTTGAGAAACGTTAGCTTGAGGGCGACGTTTATCAATAATAGCAAGGTCTGTGTCGTGAAGTAGTTTTGCAATAGCACGGGCACGTACTACACCACCAATATCTGGCGATACTACAACAACGTCTTCAAACTCACGCTCTTCCATATCTTCAAGTAATACAGGGCTACCAAATACGTTATCTACTGGTACGTCAAAGAAACCTTGTATTTGCTCAGCGTGTAAATCAACCGTAAGAACGCGGTCAACACCTACACTTGATAAGAAATCGGCAACAACTTTAGCGGTAATTGGAACGCGCGCAGAACGTACTCGACGGTCTTGACGTGCATAACCAAAATAAGGAATGACGGCAGTAATACGACCTGCTGATGCACGACGTAGAGCATCAACCATAACGATAAGTTCCATTAGGTTATCGTTAGTAGGGGCACAGGTTGATTGCAAGATAAAAACATCCGAGCCACGAACATTTTCATTTATTTGAACACTGATCTCACCGTCGCTAAAACGGCCAACAACAGCATCGCCTAATTCAATATACAAACGTTTTGCAACTTTTTGAGCTAACTCAGGTGTTGCGTTACCAGCGAAGAGCTTCATGTCAGGCACGGTAGGGTTCCTCAGGCACTGAATTTTTGGACTAACGGGTAAATAGGTAAAACCCACTACGCGTTAACTTATGATTACTTGTACGTTACTTCATTGATCGAATATGGCGGCAAGCTCCGTATGAGCAGGTGAGACATTTGCGCTAGAAGCAACAAAACCCTGCCAAGTATGGGGGAGGTTATCAAGTACATCTTGTGCTTGAACTTGGCTAGCAAATTCGACAAAACAACATGAACCTGTTCCGGTCATCTTCGACGGGGCGTATTTTAGCAACCACTGCAGGGTTTTTTCAACCTCGGGGCAGAGCTTTTTAACTAAAGGCTCACAATCGTTGGTTAATTTATGGGTTCGCCAATCACCTGAAATTTTTGGCGTATCGCGTTTTAAATCTGGGTGAGTGAATATTTTAGCGGTACTGACATGCTGATTAGGGTGCACAACGCAATACCATTTTTGTTCAAGCTCTACGTCAACCAATTGTTCGCCAATACCGTGTGCTATGGCGCTTTTACCACGAATAAATACCGGCACGTCGGCGCCTAATTGCAAGCCTAAGTTTGCTAATTCATCAATATTTAGTTGTGTATTCCACATTTTATTAAGTGCAAGTAACGTGGTGGCTGCATCAGATGAACCGCCTCCCACGCCGCCACCCATAGGTAAACGTTTAGTGAGATTTATTTTTACACCTGATGAAATGCCACAGTGATTTTTAAGCAATAACGCGGATTTATAGATGAGATTATCGCAATCTGCTATGCCTTTCGTATCACCCGTTATTAAAATAGTAGGGGCTTCGTTAACTGAAAAGTCGAGTGTGTCGCCAAAATTTAAAAAGGTAAATAAGGTTTCTAGTTCGTGATAACCGTCATCACGGCGCGCATTGATGTGTAAAAATAAGTTAAGTTTTGCCGGTGCAATGACCGAAAAAGCTGTTTTAGTATTCATACTTAATTAAATTGCCAATTGTAGAGTTGAATTTTGATTTTAATTTGCTGATGTTTTAGCGTGACATTGCCAGGAACCCAAAAGCCACCTTGCTGTTTATAGTTTGAATACGTTATTTGCCACTTTTTATTGCTGTTATCGTACCAAATAACTTGTTGTGCACGGCCAAGTTCGTCTACTTTTAATGTTTGCGACGTTAATGTGCCTTTTAACCAGTTATCGGCGTTATCAACTGGCAGGTCAAAACCGGTTAAGCGTTTTAATAATAACGCAGCGTTAGTATCTGTGTATGTTTTATCGTCGTAATCAAGTACCGCACCTGTGCGGGTTTGTTTAAGCGACAATATACGAGTACCAATAAACGTAGTGAGCACTAAGTTGTTTTGTTTTTCGTCTTGTTGCCAATTTAAGTTTGCAGATTGGCGCTCATCAGGGCTTATAAACGCTAATTTACCTTGTGCTTGCCAGGTTTTTTGCGCTGCTAAGCGTGGTTTCCAATCATCGTAAAGCGTTGTTTTTGTATCAATTTGGTGGGCGCAGCCCGCTAAAAACAAAAAAAGAGTGAATAAAATTAAATAATGTCTAATCAAATGTTGTTCCTTACTTTCCATATTCCGCTGATTTTTGGTAAAATTGCCGCCTTTAAAGTAGGGCGCAGCAATATTTGGCAAATATGACCATCATAGCACTTGGTATAAATCACAAAACCGCATCCGTAGAATTACGTGAAAAAGTGGCTTTTTCGCCTGAGCAAATGTCTGAGGCGCTCCAGCAATTAAGCGGTCATGCCGACTTTAACGAAGCCGTTATTGTATCTACCTGTAACCGTACCGAAATCTATTGTAGCCTTGAGCAGTCAAATTCCCAAGCACTGCTAGCCTGGCTTGCCAGTTTCCATGGTTTGGATGAACACGAACTGAGCAAAAATATATATTGCCACCAAGGTGATGCAGCCATTAATCATTTAATGCGTGTTGCGTGCGGCTTAGATTCTTTGGTATTGGGCGAGCCGCAAATTTTAGGGCAAATTAAGCAAGCTTATCATAGCGCCAAAACACACGATGCCGTAGGCGTTAAGTTTGACAGGTTGTTTCAAAAAACCTTTTCTGTAGCTAAGCAGGTCCGTACCGACACTGATATTGGTGCCAGTGCTGTGTCGGTGGCGTTTGCAGCGGTTAATTTAGCAAAACATATTTATGGCAAGCTTGATAAAACCAATGTGTTATTAATTGGTGCCGGCGAAACAATAGAGCTTGTAGCTAAACATTTATATCAAAATGAGCCGCAACAAATTACGGTTGCCAATAGAACCATTGAGCGTGCACGCGGTTTAGCGCAGGAAGTGTCGGCCGATGTGATTGCGCTGGCACAACTACCTGAGCGTTTACACAAAGCCGATATTGTTATTAGCTCAACCGCCAGTACGTTACCAATTATAGGTAAAGGGGTGGTGGAGCAAGCATTAAAACAGCGCCGCCATAAACCTATGCTGTTTATTGATATTGCCGTACCGCGCGATATAGAAAGCCAAGTAGGCGAGCTTGACGCAGCCTATTTATATTCCGTTGATGACTTACAAGCCATTGTAAGCGAGAATATGGCCGCGCGTGAACAGGCGGCAGAGCAAGCACAATTAATAATAAGCGAGCGCGTAAAAGAATTTGAAATGTGGGTTCGCTCTCTCGATTCGGTTGATTTAATTCGCCACTACCGAAACGACGTACAAACCATTAAGTCAGAACTTGTTGAGCGGGCGGTTAGTCAGCTAAATACAGGTAAAGACGCAGAAAAAATTATATTAGAGTTGGCCAATAAATTAACCAACCGCTTAATGCACGCGCCTACCCGTGCAATTCAAGATGCGGCTAAAAAAGGTGAAGTGGCACAACTAACTCAGTTGAAAAAAATGTTAGGTATTGATCAGGAATAACAGTTAAATGAAAGAGTCTGTATATCGTAAATTAGAAACCTTAGTAGAGCGCTACGAAGAAGTACAAGCGCTACTGAGCGATCCGTCGGTCATTAGTGATCAAAACCGCTTTCGTGCTCTTTCAAAAGAATACTCTGAGCTTGAAGAAATTGTAAAAACATTTTTAGCATACCAACAAGCGCAAGACGATGTAGCGACTGCTGAAGAAATGCTAAAAGATTCAGACCCAGATATGCGTGAAATGGCGCAAGAAGAATACAAAGAAGCTAAAGCGCAAATTTTATCATTAGAAGATGAGCTACAAGTGCTTATGCTTCCTAAAGATCCTAAAGATAACAACAATGTATTTTTAGAAGTACGTGCGGGTACCGGTGGTGACGAAGCGGCTATTTTTGCAGGCGATTTATTTAGAATGTACAGCCGTTACGCCGAAACACAAAAATGGAAAGTTGAAGTAGTGAGCACCAACGAAGGTGAACACGGCGGCTACAAAGAAGTTATTGCAAATATTAGCGGTGAAGGTGTGTACGGTAAGCTTAAGTTTGAATCGGGCGCTCACCGTGTACAACGTGTACCAGAGACTGAGTCGCAAGGGCGTGTACATACCTCTGCGTGTACGGTTGCAGTAATGGCCGAAATTCCTGAAGCAGAAGCCATTGAAATAAACACCGCCGATATAAAAGTAGATACCTTTAGAGCCTCGGGCGCTGGTGGTCAGCACGTAAATAAAACCGACTCGGCAATTCGTATTACTCATATTCCAACGGGTGTTGTGGTTGAGTGTCAGGATGAGCGTTCGCAACATAAAAACCGTGCTAAAGCGATGTCGGTACTTGCCGCGCGTTTACAGCAAGCCGAAGATGAAAAACGTCATGCGGCTGAGGCCTCTGAGCGCCGTAACCTAGTGGGCAGTGGCGATCGCTCTGAGCGTATTCGTACTTACAACTACCCGCAAGGACGTATTACCGATCACCGTATTAATTTAACGCTTTATCGCTTAAACGAAGTGGTAACTGGTGATTTAGGCGCAATTATCGATCCATTAATGCAAGAGCATCAGGCTGATTTACTTGCCGCAATGGGCGATGAGTAATTGTGAACCACACGCTTGAGCAGGCAATAGCGGTTGGTGCAACTAAACTTGCACCAACTAGCGACAGCGCTAAATTAGACGCACAAGTACTGCTATTACATATTCTTCAAAAACCTCGCAGTTACTTATTTACCTGGCCAGATAACCTACTTAGCAGCGACGAACAGCGCCAATATGATGAATTTTGTGAACGGCGTTTAAATGGTGAACCCGTAGCGCATATTATTGGCCAGCGCGAATTTTGGAGCTTAGCGCTCGAGGTGAATGCCACGACGCTTATTCCTAGGCCTGATACCGAAACACTCGTTGAGCAAGCTTTAGCACTTACCGTGCCTGAGCAAGCAAAAGTGCTTGATTTAGGCACTGGCACCGGCGCTATTGCACTTGCACTTGGTAGTGAAATGCCAACATGGCAAATTACAGCAGTCGACAAAGTTGCAGATGCGGTGGCCTTAGCGACTCGTAACCAGCAACGTTTAGCCATTAATAATGTGCAAGTTAAGCAAAGTAACTGGTTTAGCGCGCTGAAAAATGAGCAGTTTAATTTAATTGTGACCAACCCACCGTACATTGAACACGACGATAAACATTTAAAAGAAGGGGATGTGCGCTTTGAGCCTCTTTCTGCGTTAGTGGCCGATGAGGCAGGAATGGCTGATATAAAACAAATAATTACACAATCACGTGACTATTTGCTCCCTAGTGGCTATCTTTTAATAGAACATGGTTTTGAACAGGGTGAAGCTGTTCGGCATTTGTTTAAGCAAATGGCGTATATAAATATTAAAACAGTAAAAGACTTGGGAAATAACGATCGTGTAACGCTCGCACAGTGGCCTTAATTTGATAATAAACAGCCATGATTGTGTGTTCTATAAATGCATTAAGGAACCTTTAATATGATGGGTGATTTTTTATTTTCAGATGAGCCAGATGAGTTAGAAAGTGAAGTAGAGCTTGGCACTTGGAAAGTATTAATCGTTGATGACGAACCTGAAGTTCATGCTGTTACAAAGCTTGCGTTGAGTGATTTTGAATTTCAGAACAAACGTTTAGAATTTTTAAGCGCATACTCGGGCGCTGAAGCAAAAGAATTAATAAATGCGCACCCAGATGCCGCTATTGTACTGCTAGATGTGGTAATGGAAACAGATGACGCTGGGTTACAGGTTGCTAAATTTATTCGCGAAGAAGCTAATAATAATCATATTCGCATTATTTTAAGAACCGGTCAGCCTGGGCAGGCGCCTGAACGCCAAGTTATTATTAATTACGATATTAACGACTATAAATCGAAAACAGAGCTGACAGCGCAAAAGCTGTTTACTGTGATTATGTCGAGCTTACGCTCGTATCGCGATATTATTTCTATAGAGCAATCTCGCGAAGGGCTTGAAAAAATTATTGTTGCCTCGCGCGATATATTTGCCACACGTTCAATAGAGCAGTTTATTGAAGGGGTGATGCAGCAACTTACCTCGTTATTAGGCATTGCCGATCAAGCGGTGTATGCCACTACTTTAGTGGCGCAAAATACGCAAGAAAATAGTAATGATAAGCTAATAGTACGCTCTGGTACGGGTGAGTTTGAGCAAAGCGAGGGTAAAGAATTAGATGCTGTGCTGCAAAACGAGCAACTAGAGGCGTGTCATCAAGCACTTAAAGATAAAAGCATAATTTATAAAGATAACTATTTATTTGCTTATTGTAGCAGCGAGTACAATCACAATTCGATGTTATTTATATCGGGGATCCCTAAAAATATAACCGATACGCAACGTAATTTAATTGAGATTTTTTCGCAAAATGTACAACTAGCATTTGAGAACGTGCAACGACAACAACGTTAATCGTTACTATAAATTTAAAAAAGCACATAGCCTTGCGACTATGTGCTTTTTAGTTTGTGAGGCATAATAGCCAAAGCAGTGCGTAGGGCTTGGTATTATACCGAGCAGCAATAATATTTAATCATTTTGAGGGGGGCTAAACGTGTTGCTATCAGCGTTAAAAAATTCTCATTTAGAACAACTAAATAGCAAATTTTTTGCCTAGCTATCAACACGTTTTTCCATCCTAAAATAGATCACTTAATTAAGCGGATTGGTATTAAACGCACTTAACTAAATTTAACAAAACAAAAAGTACTGAGGCTTATGGATTATTTAGCAGTAAAACACTCACACATGGCAATTGCTATGCTAAGCGTTATCTTATTTTACATCCGCTCTTTTTCGCGTATGGGCAGTGGCAAGCTTGCCAAAAATAAACTGGTTTTTATTGGCAGTCACAGCATTGACACTTTATTACTTATTTCTGCAATAACATTGGTGTTCATGGCAAAAATAAACCCCTTTGAGCAGCTATGGTTATTAGAAAAAATAGTGCTTGTAGTGATTTATATTGCGATAGGTATTATTAGCGCTAAACAAACTAATACGCTGCCAAAAATTATGTATGTGGTAGTAAACACGGTTGTGATTTTAGCAATAGGGTATTTGGCAACGGCAAAATCGCCGCTACTTTTATAATACCTACTCTGTTGCAAGTTAAGTGTCGGTGCGTGTATATGCTTTTTAAACACGCACGATACTTATAAGTATGGGGCTTAAACCCCCAAGGAACTTGAGTAACAGTTAACACAGTTAATACACCTCTGCACGTCTCATGGCCTTCACCATTTTTCAGCCATGCTGGCCTACTCCTTTTACTATAAAGCACCCCTCTGAGGTATAATTGCGGGTGGGAGCTTCGCTGTATTGGTAACTATCCGTAAAATTAGGTAAACTACGCCTTCGTTTTTTAATAAATGTTGTAGTATTGATGACCACCCTCGGGTATGACGAACACGACGAATCTTATTTAGATGATGCATATGATGAATTTACTCCACCACCACTTTATCGGTGTATTAATGCAGAGTCGAAATGGGACCCTCAAATAGATTTAGCACCAACTTTTTCTGTATTAACTGACTTTGAGCAGCAGATCACTGCTATGTGCGCAAAGCAAAAAGACCCACACGATAGATTAGAAGCCCTTCTTGATATTTTTTATAGCAAATGGCTATTTAGCGCCTCTGGGCTAAAGGTGCCAGAGCATAAAATAAATAGCTTAAGCTATACACTCACTATGCGCAGCGGCTCTATAACCACATTAGGTATTTTATTGAGCCATTTGCTTGAGCAAGCGCAATTAGATGCCAGTGTGTGTATTAACCAGGGTGATATTAGCGTGCATGTCGCAATAAGTGATGAAGAAGGCTACATTATTGAGCCTAGCAGTGGGCAACAAAGCTGGTACATCATTCCTGAAAATGCGGATGAAGAAAATGGCCAAGAGCAAGAGCCACTTGAACTTATTTATAACGATGAAGTTTATAAATTGTTTTTAGCGCAGCAAAAATGGTCGTTTATTAGCGAAAATAAATTTGGCCACGCGCTGGTATGTGTTGAGTTGCTAATGGAGCTATTAGGCGATGACCCGTACGAGAGACGCGACAGAGGTTACTTACTCAATCAGTTAGATTGTCCTAAAATGGCACGCGATGATTTACAGTTTTTTATTGATGAGTGCCCGGACGATCCGGCAATTGAAATTATTCAGCATCAACTAGAAGAACTTGAAGATAATAATAAAACACACCATTAAGAATAGGAACAAATATGGCTGATACTCACACTGCATTAATTACTAATGATGCTGTTGTACTGGGTTTGCTTGCTGTAATTTTAGGGTTCATTTTTAAAACCTCTAGCAGCGAAAACCCCAAACTAAAAGCATTTTATAAATATGTACCAGCATTATTGCTGTGTTACTTTTTACCTTCTTTACTCAATACGTTTGGCATTGTAGATGGACATAGTTCAAATGTTTACTATGTTGCTTCGCGCTATTTGCTACCAGCATGTTTAATCTTACTTACTATTAGTATTGATTTAAAAGCTATTATTAATTTAGGCCCCAAAGCGCTAATTATGTTTTTAGTGGGTACGTTGGGTATTGTGATTGGTGGGCCTTTATCTATTTTAGTGGTTAGTGTATTTAGCCCTGATTTAGTAGGCGGCCACGGCCCAGATGCTGTTTGGCGTGGTATGACAACGGTTGCCGGCAGCTGGATTGGCGGCGGCGCTAACCAAGCTTCAATGAAAGAAATGTTTGAAGTGGGCGGCGATATATTCTCGGTTATGGTGACCGTTGATGTGATTGTGGCGAATATTTGGATGGCTGTTTTATTACTAATGGCTGCAAACCATAAAAAAATTGATGCCGCAACAGGGGCTGATACAACCGCCATAGAAGATTTAAAAAACCGTGTTGAGCAATACCATGCAGAGCATGCCCGCATGCCGACACTCAATGACTACATGACCATTATTGCCATAGCATTTGGTATAACAGGGCTTGCTCATTTTTGTGCCGACTTTTTAGGGCCGTTTTTTGCAAACAATTATGCGTGGGCTAAAGAGTACAGCTTAAACAGTAAATTCTTTTGGCTAATTGTTATTTCAACCACGATTGGTATTAGTTTATCATTTACTAAAGTAAGGCAAATAGAAGCGTTTGGCGCATCAAAAGTTGCTTCAAGCTTTTTATATATTTTAGTGGCATCAATTGGCTTACATATGAACGTAACCGCTATATTTAGTAACCCTGGGTTATTTTTAATTGGGGCTATTTGGATGCTAACACACGCAAGTTTAATGCTGATTGTAGCCAAAGTAATAAAAGCCCCGTTATTTTATATGGCGGTGGGCTCGCAAGCTAACGTTGGCGGCGCTGCGTCGGCGCCTGTGGTGGCTTCTGCGTTTCACCCTTCGCTCGCGCCAGTGGGCGTTTTATTAGCTGTACTAGGGTATGGTGTAGGTACATATATGGCCTACATTTGTGGATTAATGATGCAAGCAGTTGCACCTTAAGGAATTTAAATGAACAACCAAGTAATTAATATTAATAATATTGAGCTGGCAAACGACAAACCATTTGTATTATTTGGTGGTATGAATGTTTTAGAGTCGCGCGATTTAGCAATGCGCATTGCAGAGCACTATGTAGAAGTAACCTCTAAATTAAATATTCCTTATGTATTTAAAGCCTCGTTTGATAAAGCGAATCGCTCATCAATAAATTCATACCGCGGCCCTGGTATGGAAGAAGGCTTAAAAATATTTGAAGAGATTAAAAATACCTTTAACATTCCGCTTATAACCGATGTGCACGAACCACACCAAGCAGCGCCTGTTGCTGAAGTGGTTGATGTAATTCAGTTACCTGCATTTTTAGCACGCCAAACAGATTTAGTGGTAGCTATGGCTAAAACGGGTGCCATTATTAATGTGAAAAAACCACAGTTTTTAGCACCGCACGAAATGCGTCATATCATTACTAAATTTAATGAAGCAGGTAATGATAATGTTGCACTGTGTGAGCGCGGCTCAAGCTTTGGCTACAACAACTTAGTTGTTGATATGCTAGGTATGGATGACATGAAAGCCATGGCACCGGTTATTTTTGATGCCACCCATGCACTACAGCGCCCAGGCGGGCGAGCTGACTCTGCTGATGGACGCCGTGCACAAGCTGCCGAGCTTGCTCGCAGCGGCATGGCACTGGGCATTGCGGGCCTATTTATTGAAGCGCACCCTAACCCTAATGAAGCAAAGTGTGATGGCCCATGTGCATTGGCACTTAGCAAGCTTGAAGGGTACTTATCGCAAATGAAAGCAGTAGATGACTTAATTAAAAGCTTTGCACCACTTGATACAAGCGCAAGCGATTTATAATTTAACACCTATTTAGGTAATGTTTAAAAAGCGACTTAGGTCGCTTTTTTTATTCCATTAATATACACACACAACGATGCTGTATATAATCTTACGCATAAGAAAAACTAATTCTAAGCTTGGTTACTATGTCAAGACGAGTCCCCCCATTAAACGCACTTAAAGCTTTTGAAGCCGCAGCACGCCATTTAAGCTTTACTAAAGCAGCAGAAGAGCTGTATGTAACGCAAGCGGCAGTGAGCCATCAAATTAAAACCCTTGAAGAGCATTTAGGCTTAAAATTGTTTTTACGTAAAAATCGCTCGTTATTATTAACCGAAGAAGGCCAAGGCTACTTTTTAGATATTAAAGAGATTTTTACCCAGCTGATAGATGCTACCGAAAAGCTACTTGCTCGCGGTGCAAAAGGCTCGCTTACCGTAAGTTTAACCCCGAGTTTTGCAATTCAGTGGTTGGTACCTCGATTAAGTTTATTTAACGAACTCCACCCCGAAATAGATGTGCGTATAAAAGCGCAAGACCAAGACGAAAACTCGTTAACCGATGATGTAGATATTGCTATTTACTACGGCCGAGGCCACTGGAGTGGGGTTCAAACTTACAAATTGCACACCGAGTATTTAGTGCCTTTATGTAGCCCACTGTTATTAAGCGGGCATAAACCGCTTAATCAACCGAGTGACTTAGCCCAGCACACTTTGTTACACGATACCACGCGCCGTAACTGGAAAACCTGGATGAAAACGGCGGGTGTACGTAATGTACAAGTGAATCAAGGTCCTATATTTAGCCACTCATCAATGGTGCTCCAAGCCGCGGTGCACGGCCAAGGTGTAGCAATAGGCAATAGTGTGCTTGCCAAACCCGATATTGACGCGGGCCGTTTAGTGATCCCATTTAGCCACAGCTTAGAGAGTAAAAACGCGTATTACTTAGTGATTAGAGAGTCGCAAACAGAGCTGGGTAAAATAGTCTCGTTTAAAGATTGGATGCTGAGCTTAGTTGAACAAGAACAAGAGTATTAATAATGATTGAATGGTTTAAAAGCGCAACGCAGCCGGCTATTGCACAGTTTATATTTGCGCATGGTGCCGGAGCTGGATCAGATTCTGATTTTATGCAGCATATGGCTAAACTCATTAGTGCGCAGGGTATTGATGTAGGTTTATTTGATTTTGAATACATGCAAATTGCTAAACAAACACAAAAACGTAGACCGCCAGAGCGAGCCCCTAAACTGTTAGCTTATTACGAGCAAGTACTAACAAATGCGCAACCTAATTTACCGTTATTTATTGGCGGCAAGTCGATGGGCGGGCGTATGGCGTCTATGCTTGCCTGTAGCTCTACACAACCGATTGCAGGTGTATTAGCGTTTGGCTATCCGTTTCATCCGCCCGGTAAGCTAGATAAGCTACGCACCGATCATTTTGCAGACATACCTTGCCCGTTTTTAGTATTACAAGGCGAGCGAGATACCTTTGGCACCCGTGAAGAGCTTAAAACACTTTCTATGCCAAAACAGCCAAGTTATGTGTGGCTTAGCGATGGCGACCATTCACTCAAACCACGCAAAAAAAGTGGTGTGAGCGAGCTGCAAAATCGTGAAACTGCAGCGCTTGAAGCAAGTAAATTTATAGCCAATAGAGTGGAGCAATTATGATAAAACTATTTTTACTCACGGGCAGCTTTTTTTGCATGCTGTCGGTTATGTTAGGGGCGTTTGCCGCGCATGGTTTAAAAAGCCGTTTAACTGAGTATTCACTCGGGGTATTTAAAACCGCAGCTGAGTATCAAATGGTGCATGGTTTAGCGCTTATAGCCGTGGCGATTTTTATTAAGTGGGGTATTAATTTAACCGTGGCGGGAGGTTTTTTTATTGCCGGTACATTGCTTTTTAGTGGCAGTTTATATTTATTAGCCCTAAGCGGCATGAAGTGGTTAGGCCCAATAACCCCATTAGGTGGGTTATGTTTTATAATTGGTTGGGTTGTTATTTTAGTGCAAGTTGCACGATTTAAGTTTTAAAGAGTTTAAGGGTTAATATGTCTAGTGTTGTGATTTATTGTCGTAGTGGTTTTGAAAACGATGCGGCTGCTGAAATAACGTTTCATGCTGCCGAGCAAGGTTTTGCCGGCTATGTAAAAGCCAAACCAAATACCGGCTACGTGATTTATGAATGTTTTGAAGCGCAACACAGCGACGAAATAATCAAAAAGGTCGACTTTAAAAATATGGTATTTGCGCGCCAGTGGTTTGCTGGCACGTTAATCGAAAATATGCCGGTAGAAGATAGGGTCACTGCATTAAAAGAAGCCGCAAAGGATTTTCCTTTGTGTAGTGAATTGCGCGTAGAAACCCCCGATACTAACGAAGGCAAAGAGCTACTGACCTTTTGTAAAAAAATATCAACGCCGTTAAAAAAAGCACTCGAAAAGCAAAACACGGTATTACGTGAGCCAAAGGCAAACCGCCCGGTAATGCATGTACTATTTTTAGCAAACAATGCCGCGTATGTAGGGTATTCGTATAGTTATAATAATTCGCCGTTTTTTATGGGCATTTTACGTTTACGTATGCCAAGTGACGGACCGAGCCGCTCAACGTTAAAACTTGACGAAGCCTTTAATGTTTTTATCCCTGAAAAAGAGCGAGAAGCGCGAGTACAACCAGGCATGCGAGGGGTTGATTTAGGCGCTTGCCCAGGCGGTTGGACCTATCAATTAGTACGCAGAGGCATGTTTGTTAGCGCAATAGATAATGGCCCAATGAACGATAGTTTGATGGAAACAGGCCAAGTTAAACACTTTAGAGCCGATGGTTTTAAATACCGCCCAGAAAAAAGAAATATTAACTGGTTAGTGTGCGATATGGTGGAAAAACCAACCAAAGTGACTAATCTAATGATTGACTGGGCAGTAAACGCATACGCCAAAGAGCTGATATTTAATTTAAAGCTGCCTATGAAAAAACGCTTTGATAGTGTTTATGAATGCCTAACGATGATCAAAGAAGAGCTTACTAAGTACGGTATAACCTATGAGTTGCAAGCTAAGCATTTGTATCATGACCGTGAGGAAATTACCGTTCATTTAAACGTTGTTAAGGTGCCCCAAAATTTGTATAGCTAAATCATAGAGGCATAAAAGTGGTATTAAATAATGTTTATAAATGGCTAGGATTACTTTTTCTATCACTTTTAATAGCCGGTTGCGGCGGCGGTGGCAGCGATAGTGACGCCACCGATAGTGGCTCAACTGGCAATACCGCCCCTACTGTAAGTGTTGATGTAAGCAGCAGCGTTATTGTTGCTAACCAAACCTTTACTATTATGGCTCAGGCAAGCGATAGCGACGGGCAAGTCTCTAGTTATCAATGGCAGCAGCTGTCGGGGCCTGAATTTACCTTTACAGCTAATGGCAATATACTCACAGTAACGGCCCCCAGTGTAGAAAGCGACACTGACTTTAGCTTTTCGGTGCTAGTAACCGATAATGACGGCGCCACTACAGAGCAAGTGTTCTCTGGGACTATCACGGTTCAAAATACGCCTCCCACAGTTAATATTACAGGCCCAAGTAGTGCACTGGCTAATACCCAAGTTAGTTTAATTGCTAATGCACAAGACATAGATGGCACAATTAGCGCCATAGTGTGGGTACAATCTGCTGGCTCCTCCATCGAATTTAGCCAAATTGAAGGTGAATTAAGCTTTACCGCCCCAAATGTAAGTGAAAATGAAACGCTTGGTTTTAGTGTTACTGTAACCGACAATGCCGGGGGCACTGTACAAAGCAGTGCGACGGTACTTATTACGCAATTAAATAGCGCACCTAGTGTTACCTTAGCTGGGCCTGACGAGGCAATGCAAAATGAGTCAGTGACAATAACAGCTACAGCGCAGGACAGCGATGGCACCATTAGCGAGCTAAGCTGGCAGCAAACAAACGGCCCCGTGGTCGAATTTACGCAAACCGACTCCAGCATTACGTTTAATGCCCCAACGGTTGCTCAAAATACCAATATTACCTTTTTAGCCACCGTTAGAGATAACGACGATGCAACTAATAGCGCCCAAAAAACGGTGATTGTGGTGCCGCCTAACAATCCGCCTGTGGCAGACGATGTAACCGTTGAGGTGCAATATAACTTAAGTGCTGAATTTAATTTGACGGTAAATGATGCCGATGGCGATACGGTACAAATTACTTTTCCAGATGACCTAGAAGGGGCGCAGGTGAGCGTTATTGATGCCCAAGCGCTGCGCTTTAGCTATACACCGCCTGTAAATAGTATTTCTGCAAAAAGCTATACACTGACCGCCAGTGATGGTGAAGACAGCACTAACTTTTTACTTAATACGACAATTATTGATACCAGCGCTGCAACGGTGACAGAAATAACGCCTAATGGAGCAGATGAACCGGTATTGGTTGACACCCCCATTAGCATTACGTTTTCAGATGTGATGCTGAGCAGTTCGTTAACCGTAAATAGTAGCGCGGGGAGCTGCGAAGGCAGTGTTCAGGTATCAAGTGATGATTTTGCAAGCTGCGTTGCACTTATTGTAGAGAGCGTATCTGGTGCTCCTGATGAGACGAGTGACTATTTTAAAAACGTTAACTTAAGCGCTGATTTTTCAGAAAACACGCTTTACAAAGTGCGTGTAAATGACCAATTAGTTAATTTTTCTGGTACTGCTGCGACAGCAGGCCAAGTGAGTGAATTTACCACCTCAACCCAAGATTTAAAAATAACCGAACTCATATCGGTGCAATTTACTAATGATACGCCCTGGGTAGAGATTTATAACGGCACAGGAGAGGCTGTTAATTTACAAAACTATTCATTAAAAACGCGCGCAATTAATATGCTTGATAGCTCAGTGAGTGCAGAGCAAGTATTTACATTACCCAACAAAGTATTAGAAAACGGCAGTTATATTTTACTGCAAAGTCGTTTTGGTGATGAGTTTTTAGCAAGCGCGGCACTTAATAACCCTAAAATTGTGCTGGTGGGTAACCAAAGCGATGCGCTACGTCCTTACTGGTATATAAATGGCTTTGCAGAGTTATTAAATAGCGCCGCCACACAAACAATCGACTTTGTTAAATTTGGTAATTCTACCCAGCAACCGGTTAGTGCCACGCAATGGCAAGGCGATAACGCACCACAAATGCAGGCCGAGCAAGGCTCAAGCTTAAAACGTGCGCTTAATGCAACAGATACTAATCAAGCAAGTGATTGGGTTTACTCAGTGTTTAATACGCCGGCAGGGCAAAATGATATTAGCTGTGATACCGATACAGATTTAGATGGGATCCCTGATTGCAGTGAGCAAGAAGGCACAACATTTGGCGGGCTGCCTTTATATGAATGGGGCGCACGGGAAAATCAAAAAGATATATTTATAGAAATTGATTATATGGACAGTACCGATATAGGTATTACGCCACAGCGTACAGCATTAGAAAAAGTAGTAAGCGTATTTGCAAGTAACGGCTACACAGTGCATTTTGATGTAGGCGATTTGTTTGACCAAAGCACGGGTATTTCCACCGCTAACTTTGATTTAGGAGGCGGTACAACCGTACCGTTTAACAGCTACACGCCCTTTGAATATGACCAAGGTACTGCTAATTTATTTGCCTATAAAATGGAATATGCCGATACAACGCGCCGCCCAATTTTTCATTATTTATTAATGGCAAACAGTGGTAACGAAGATGGCAGCATTAGTGGCTCGGGCATTGCTGAAATAAATGGTAATGACCTAATGCTGACTATGGGCGGATGGGGGTTATCGGTTGATGATCAAACATCACAAAATGTGACGAATAATTACCAAGCGTCTACTATTTTTCATGAGTTGGGACATAATTTAGGGCTTTATCATGGCGGCGACGAAGAAGTGAACTTTAAGCCAAATCATTTAAGCTCTATGAATTATCTATATCAATTAACGGGGCTTGCAAGCATAGGTAATAACGAAGGTGACCGTTATTACGACCGGTTTTATACCAACAACATTAACTGCGACCTTGTGCCAAATACTAATAATCAAACAGGATCAACGGATGATTTTATCATTGATTATTCAAACGGCAGCGCTGCAAATATAAATGAAAGTGCTATTGATGAAAGCGCAGGATTAAACAGGCCTGGCTCTGAGGCGGTCGATTATAATTGTAATGCAATTTTAGGCGATACATTAACTAACTTTGATGCAAACCAAGACTCGCAAATTACTGTATTAACGGATACCGATGAGTGGAGCATGATTAACTTACAGTTTTACTCACAAACTGCAGGTAACCGATTTGGTGTGGCAAATACGATGAGCCATAAGCTGTATCAACAGCAGCGTGTTCAAGCTGTTTCTACTTCATTGCCTAGCTATATAAAAGAAGCAGCGCCAAGCGAGGCTATAATTAACCAAATTAAAGCTATTAAAGAGCGCTAAATGAGCTACCGATTTATAAAAGCTGCACTTTTACAAGGAGCTATTATTTGTTTAGTTGCTGCCTGTAGCCAAGGCGCTATTAATAAAGCCAGTAGTAGTGAATGGTTACTAACTGATGCGCTTTATTATAATAACAAGCCAGTAAATTGGCAGCAAAGGCGAGTAAACGGATGTAGCACGTGTTTAATACAAAACGACTCTGTACTTCAGCCCGAGGGCATAACGCGTTTTTATACGCTTTATAAAGATGGGGAGTGGGTTGCAGTACAGGAGCAAAGCAGTTTAAATGTTATAAGGTTAAAACTGCCTTTGCACACCCCCTATTTGTATGTTGAGCAATTAGGTAACGGTGAACTTAAATTGTTTAATCAGCAACACACTTATAAAACTAAAATAGGCGAAGTCATTAACATTACTTTTAAAAAGCAGTTATTCTCGATAGTGATCACAGCGTTTACTTTACAAGATGAAAAAAATGCAGCACTGCCAAGGCGCGCAAGACTAAATTACACTGCACTTAAGATAAAATAAAAGCACCAAAAGGTGCTTTTATTATTTGCCGTAGTGTTATTTAGCCCGCTCGGTATTTAGAGCGATAATTATCTACCCACAAACGGGTAGCGCCACACACAGCAACGGGCATAACAATTAGGTTAATAAATGGGATTGCAGTGAGCAGCATAACAGCAAAGCCAAAGCCATAAGATAAACCTTGTTTAGACTTTAAATCGTCTTTCATTTGTTTAAAGCCTACTTTATGGTTATCGAAGGCAAAATCTTTGTATTGCACAGCATACATCCAACATGTAAATAAAACCCATAACACTTGTCCAATAACGGGTAAAATCCACAACAAAATAAAAAAGCCAATAGCGCGGGGTAAGTAATAGCAAAGCTTTGTCCACTCTCTGCCTACCATGCGTGGAATGTCTTTTACTAAATCAGCAAAACCGTCGTCATTTATTTTTTGACCCGTTAAATAAAGCTCTACTTTTTCGCTGAGTAGTCCGTTAAAAGGGGCCGCAATGAAGTTGGTTATTACTGTAAATAGCATGCTGTAACTAAATAGCACCACAAGCACCGCAATGGGCCACATTAACCATTCAAGCCAGCTTAGCCACTCAGGTAACATGTTGTTTATATAATTAAAGCTGTCGCTTAACCAACCAAATAAAAAAAATAGTGAACTACCAAACAATAAAATATTAAGTAAAAGTGGAATAAGCACAAAGCGCTTAAGGCCTTTTTGGCTAATTAATTTAAAGCCTGAAAAAAAATATTCCATACCTTGTATGATCTGCACAGTAACCTCAAAAAAGACTCATATCTGCATGCAGTATAATTAGACTGATAATTTTGAACAGCCTTTTTAAGTAACAAAGTGTTAAACCTGCAAAATTTAAAAAAAGTTTTAGAGTGTGTTGGCTGGATTGTTTTTGTTATGGATGTTTATTTTTTGTTGCAAAATAATGTAGGCTTAACGCATACTAAAGTTGTTTTTTAGCTATTTTATTAAAAAACAATTTCCATAATCGTAATAATAAAACTCGTGCTGTAAGTTTATTAACTATACTCATTTTAAATATATGAACTAAGAGCAGGAATTTGTTGATGCACTGCACTTTTTTAAAGTGCGTAGCAACATAAAAGCACCTAGATGCATGGTGAAGTATGAATACTGCAAAACTAAAACAATTGTTATCTCACCAGCAGGATATATTATCTAAAATCGCGTTAGGCATTGCCTTAGACGATATTTTACAAGATATTTGTTTAGCTATAGAGCAAGTTATTGAAGACAGCTCTGCAAGATGCTCAATACTGTCTTTAACAGGTAATCAGTTATTTCATCGTGCTGCCCCAAATATTGACGATGAATATTTAAAGGCAATTAATGGTGTGTTTATAGGCCCTAATGTAGGGTCTTGTGGCACCGCGGCTTATAAAAATGAGCGAGTTATTGTGCAAAATATTGACCTTTCGCCCTTGTGGGAAGGTTACAAAGATTTAGCGCACAGCTACGGTTTATATTCTTGTTGGTCAACCCCGATTATTTCAACCACCAGTGAAATATTAGGCACTTTTGCTATTTACCACGGCGCCCCTAAAGCACCTACACAGCAAGATTTAGAACTCATTGACTATTTTGTACACTTTTCTAGCATAGCACTTGAAAAAAGCGCAGAGTCGCTCAAAGCTAGGCAGCTAGTGGCAGACCTGCAAAAAAGTAATGAAAAATTTAAAGCATTTACGCAAGTGATGCCCGATCTTATTTTGATTTTGAACGAAGAGGGCGTCTATACCGATATTTACGGTACCTCGAGTGACTTATTACTTGAATCGCCCACCGATTTAATTGGTCAAAATGTGCAAAATTTGTTCCCAGTTAAAGATGCCGACATGATCATGGGGATTATTAAAAAAACCATTCGCACCAATGAAATGCAAATATTTGAGTACGATTTAGCCGTGCCCAAAGGCCACATAACCTTTGAAGGAAGAGCGGCTGCACTTACTAACTACCAGCCAGAAAAACCAGAACTTAAGCACGTAGTGTGGATGGCAAGAGATGTAACCCTTCGCAAAAAAGCCGAGCAAGAAGTTCAACGGCTTGCGTTTTTTGATCCACTAACAGGGCTCCCTAATAGACGAATGCTCAGCGACAGCCTAGCAAAGTGTGTAGAGCGTATTAAACGCACCAAAAAAACGGGCGCATTACTGTTTTTAGATGTTGATAACTTTAAAAGAATAAATGATTCATTAGGCCACGGCGCCGGAGATCAAGTATTAATAGAATTAGCAAAACGCTTAGGTGGCGTAATACGATCATCTGATACTTTAGCTAGAGTGGGCGGTGACGAATTTATTATTTTACTCGAATACATTGGCGAGCATAACCACCAAGCCTGTATTGAATCCGAAATAGTCGCTAAAAAAGTACAAGGCGTGTTTAATGATAAGTTTGCAATAGGGGAGCTGGCATTTCAAGTTAGTTGCAGTATAGGTATTTGCTTAATTAACGAAGAGCACACAGCTACCGATAACATATTAAAATTTGCAGATACTGCCATGTACCGCTCTAAGGCAAAAGGTGGCAATAGCTGCAGCTTTTATGACCCTAAACTGCAAACTTTACTCGAAAACCAAGCCGAATTAGAAACGGATATTGTAAGAGCAATCGCAAATAACGAATTTTGTGCGTATTTTCAGCCGCAAATTAGTATGCAAGGAAAGATAGTAGGTGCAGAAGCACTGATAAGGTGGATACACCCTAATAAAGGGGTTATTGCGCCTAATCAGTTTATTCCTATTGCAGAGCAATATGGCCTGATTCAAAAACTGCAAAACATAGTGCTTCGCAATATATGCAGCCTTATTAATCAACTCAATGAAAAAAACATGATAGATGAGCACTTTAGCGTATCTATAAATATTAGTCATATACAGTTTAATTCTGCGCAGCTTACCCGTGAGCTCTGCTCTACAATTAAAGAGTTCAACATAAAACCGCAGCATATTAAACTTGAGATCACCGAAACCATGCTATCGGGCGATATTGACAGCACAATAAAGCAAATGACGGAGCTACAAGAACAAGGTTTTGTGTTTTCTATAGACGACTTTGGTACAGGGTATTCCTGTTTAGCCCATTTAAATGCTTTCCCCGTACAGGAAATAAAAATTGATAAAAGCTTTATCGATAAGATTTTAGATAAAGGCAAAGGCTTTAATATTGTTAATACGATTATAAGCCTGGGCAAAAGTTTAGACATTACCGTTGTTGCTGAAGGTGTAGAGCAAGAGGCGCAATTTGAGTTACTAAACTTGCTCAATGCAGATTGTATACAAGGCTATTTAGTCGCAAAACCTATGAATGCCAGTAACTATATTAAGTGGCATGCCCATCAATTTAAAAAGCAAAGCCTAAGTGCTTAGCAGGCTGTGCGTCGTTTTTGTAAATTAAGCTAACGTTTTAATAAAGCTATTTTTACCTTATTAAAACATTTTGTTTAAACAACACTAGGAACACGCGTATTAAGTATATATTATGAAGTCACTATAACGATTCAAAATAATAAAATGGACGACAAGAGATGCAGTTAGTCGAATTAACCCCTAAGGATCCTGATGTAGTTAATGTGTTTGCAGATATAGATAGACTGATAAACTCCTTATACCCCGTGGCTACAGCCCAATCTCTCAAATTAGAAGAATTAAGCAAAGACAACGTTTACGCAATTGGTTTAAAAAACGAAGATGGCATTATTGCCTGTGGCGCTATTGTTAAGCAAAATGACGGCGCGCTATATGGCGAAATAAGGCGTTTATACGTAAAACCAAGTTACCGTGGTAGAGGTTTTTCAAGACGCATAATGCAAAACTTACTGCATTACGCCGGCGAAACAAAAATTCCACTTATCCGATTAGAAACAGGCCCAAAGCAAACCGAATCAATTAGTTTATATGAAGATTTAGGTTTTGCGCGCTGTGCAAGCTTTGGCTCGTATCAAGATAACCCACAAAGTGTATTTATGGAGCTTGCCCTGAGCCCTGAGCCAGAATAAATAAGCTATTTACTACTGTGTGCCTATAGCTGACTCTGTAGGCGCAAAAAATACTTCACTGTTTTTCACTGCTATCTTCGTATAAAATTCGCCACGTATATTTAATACCTGTGCACAGTAATACTTAATGATTTTAAGAGGCAAAACTTGGCTATAAACAAGCTTTTTTGCTTCAAAAAAAATTACTTGATTAAGCAAACGGGTATAAACCTTTATTTAGCACTTCATAAGTGAGAATTTTATCTTTTTTAAAAGTAGCCCAAAACCAATGAGCGATTTAACAGTAGTAACCCACAGTGGTAATTTCCATGCCGATGACGTGTTTAGTATTGCGGTACTTAAGCATGTATTGCCTGCCTTTAACTTGGTACGAACCCGCGATAAAGCAGTAATAGAAAGTGCCGATATTGTTGTTGATGTAGGTGGCGAATACAACCCTGACACAGGACGCTTTGATCACCACCAACGCGGCGGCGCAGGCGAGCGCGAAAATGGCACGCCATACTCGTCATTTGGCTTAATTTGGAAAAAGTATGGTTTAGCGCTGTGTGATAATAACCAAGCGGTGGCTGATAGAGTTGACGCTGGTTTAGTCTCTACAATTGATGCCATAGATTGTGGTTACGTTAAAGGTGTGGTTGAGGGCATAACGCTTAGCCAAACGCTTTCTATGTTTAATCCAACATGGGAAGAGGAAGGCAACTTTGATGAATGCTTTGATGAAGCCGTTAAATTTGCAGCGCGTTTATTAACCCGTTTTATTGCCTCAGCAAAAGGAAGCATTAACGCCAAAGATATTGTTGCAAAAGCAATAGAAGACGCAAAAGATCCCCGCGTGATTATTTTAGAAAAATACACACCATGGAAAAAAACAGTACACCATTTATCAAGCGACGCTTTATTTATGGTTTACCCTTCGCAAAACGGCCAATGGATTATTCAAACTGTACCAGTAGAGCCCGGCTCGTTTGAGGACAGAAAGTCACTGCCTAAAGCGTGGGCCGGTTTATCTGATGAAGAGTTTCAAGCTGAAACAGGCTTAGACGACGCTGTATTTTGCCACAATGGTTTATTTATAGCCGGTACTAAATCGTTCGAAAGTACAATGAAGCTGGCCGACGTGGCCCTAGCTGAGTAACCTGTTTTACTTAAATATGGGTAAAAATTTTTTACCCAGAATTCGCACTATTTTAGCTAAGTAACTAGTTTGCAGTTACTAAGCTTTATTATGCTCTCGTTATTTAAATCACGTGAGGTTTTATGTTTGAAGTAAAAACTATCGCGCTATTTATTATTACCGCACTGGCAGAAATTATTGGCTGTTACTTACCTTATCTTTGGCTTAAAGAAGATAAATCCATATTCCTTTTAATACCTGCAGCAATCAGTTTAGCGCTATTCGCGTGGTTGCTTACGTTACACCCAGCAGCCGCTGGACGGGTCTATGCCGCGTATGGCGGTGTGTACATATGCATGGCTTTGCTGTGGTTATGGGCTGTTGATGGCGTAAAGCTTACAATGTGGGATGTAGTGGGCGGGGCGGTTGCCTTACTGGGCATGGCTATTATTATTTTTGCACCTAAAAGTGCTTAAAAAGTACGCCATATTAAAAGTAAAAAACACCTTGCAGGCCACTGTTAACGCATATATCGCGCAATTAAATTGCCAACTACTTTTTTATAAGTAAGCGTTAAAGCCGGATTATCTATTAAGCTTGTTTGTACAACATGCCCGGTATATAAGCCATAAAACTCATACGCAAAAATGCTCGGCTCTTTGTCTTGGCTAAAGTAGCCTTGTGCTTGGCAGTTAACTGCAAGTTTAGTGAGGTAGTTAATCATTTTTAAGTGTTGGTCTTGCATAAACTGCCTTACCAAACAGTTCGGGCTTGCTTTAAACTCTACCGACGCTTTAATGAGCGGGCAACTTGCCTGCTTACCAGGCGATACCGTATCTAAAAAATTGAGCCACTCAAGCCAACGTTGCTGAAAATTATTTAAATGAATTAACGCATCTTCATCAACAGATATATCAACAACCTGTTTTCTAAATTCTTCTTCGGTGTAGGCCAAAATAGCCACTTGCATATCTTCTTTATTGGCAAAGTGTGAGATCACCCCAGTACGCGACATGTTAGTCACTGCCGCTATTTTTCCTATCGACAAGCTATATAAACCATGTGCAGCCGCATAGGCCATTCCTTTGTGCAAAATATTGCGTTTTGTGTTCTCACTTTTTTTCATCGTTAATCCATAAAGCGTGTTATTTGGTCGTACACGTATTGGCTTTTTAAAATGCGTACGTGTCCCAGCTCCTGTGTGGCCACAAGTGTTGCGGGTGTGTTCTCAGTTAATAATTTTATTGCCTCAAAGCTTGCCACTGAGTCATTTTTATCATGAATAAACAACATGTTTTCGTTAATTTTATTTTTAGAATGATCAGGGTGAAGGTTTTGCCAGCTAATACCATATTTGTCCGACACCCTATTAAGCATATTTTCTAGCATGAGCTCAGAAATACCCACTTGCCTGACCTTAGCAAACATGGCTTCAAATATTTGTGCAGGGGCAGAGATCATCACAATTTTTTTATTCTCTAAATAATGAGGCGCTAAGTTTAACAAAGCAACACCGCCCATAGAGTGTGTAACGACTCTATTAATTGTAATATTTTGCCCATTAAAGTACTCAAAAGCCGCTGTTAGCCCCTGCATATACCCGTATAAGTGCGAGGTATTGCCGTGCGAATAGCCATGGCCTATGTGATCAATTGAGTAAACATTAAAGCCTTTTTCAAGCAATTCATCTATTAAAGCAGTAAACCGATTAGTGCTATCGGCCCAGCCATGAGATAAAAATACCGTTTTAGTGTTTTCCGCTAGGCTAAAATAGTACAGGTTTACAGCGCCAAGCTCGGTAGTAAGTTTAATATTAATTGGCTGTATACATGTTCTAAATTCGTATTGGCGTCGGCTATGTGGGTTACAAAATACCTTCATGGCAAGGCGGGCACTGAGTTTAGGAAATGTTTTGGTCAGACCAAAAGTGGCAGCCTTTGTTATTTTAGAAAATTTAGGTGGCTTGTTTTGATTAAAGTAAATTTGTTTCATGTTTATACCAAATAAGTACAGTTGTTCTATTTTATCTTAAATAAGTACAGCTGTACTTATTTTTTTAGCCGCATAACCAGCTTGCTTTACTAAAGGCGGTTAGCTGTAAAAGCTAAGGTGTAGGTGTTTTTTCTCTCAACACTAAAAATCACTCGTTACGAGTAAAAATACTTGTTGGACTTAAAAGTCTATTTTTCTTTTAATGCGCGCAACTAGCCGAACCGGCATTCATTAAATACAAGAGAAAGATAAATGAAAGAGACAACATCACTAGAACAAGCTCGCACGAGTTACAATGTTCGTCATTGGAGCCAAGGTTTTTTTGGAATTAATGATCAAGGTGATGTGTATGTTGCGCCAAAGGCTCACGCCCCAGAGCAAACTATTGCACTTACAGATATCGCAAAGCAGCTAGAAGAAAAAGGCTTAAGCTTACCGGCTTTAGTGCGCTTTCCACAAATTTTACATCATCGTGTGCACAGTTTATGTGGCGCGTTTAATACCGCGATTGAAAACTATGGTTATCCAAAAGATTACCTATTAGTTTACCCAATTAAAGTAAACCAACAACGCGAAGTGGTTGAAGAAATAGTAGCAAGCCAAGCCGAATTAGAAAAAAAACAATTAGGCCTTGAGGCGGGCAGCAAACCAGAGCTATTAACTGTTTTGGCAATGGCAGAAAAAACCAGTGCAGTAATTGTATGTAATGGCTACAAAGACAAAGAATATGTGCGCTTAGCACTGATTGGCGAAAAGCTAGGCCACAAAGTATACATAGTGCTTGAAAAACTCTCTGAGCTCGACATGGTACTTAGCCAAGCAAAAGCGCTAAATGTTAAACCACGTATTGGTATTCGCGTTCGTTTAGCATCGCAAGGCAAAGGTAAGTGGCAAGCAAGTGGCGGTGAAAAATCAAAATTTGGTTTATCAGCGTCGCAAGTTTTGCATGTAGTTAATCGTTTAAAAGACGCTGGCCAACTTGATTTAATGCAACTTGTGCATTTTCACTTAGGCTCGCAAATGGCAAACATTCGTGATGTGCGTTTAGGTGTAAGCGAGGCCGCGCGTTTTTACTGTGAGCTACGCAAATTAGGTGCAAGCATTGAGTGCTTAGATGTAGGGGGCGGTTTAGCTATTGATTACGATGGTACCCGCAGCCAATCACATAATTCAATGAACTACAGCTTAGCTGAGTATGCAAATAATATTGTGTACACCATAGGTGATACATGTAAGCAGTACGCACAGCCCATGCCGACGATTATTTCTGAGTCGGGGCGTGCACTAACGGCGCACCATGCGGTGCTTATATCAAATGTTATAGGCACAGAAAGCTACACGCCAGAAGAGTTAGTAGCGCCAGCAGCAGATGCACCGCTTTTATTAAATAATATGTGGGCATCGTTTGTGCAGTTAACCGATTTAACGGATGATCGCGCACTGATTGAAATTTACCACGACAGCCAAGGGGATTTAGCAGAAGCGCATAACCAGTTTGCACTTGGGCTTTTAGATTTAACGCAGCGTGCGTGGGCAGAGCAAGTTAACTTACGTATTTGTTATGAGCTTAACAAACACATGGATAACAAAAACCGTTTTCATCGCCCGATTATTGATGAGTTGAACGCACGTTTAGCCGATAAGTTTTTTGTAAACTTTTCGCTTTTTCAATCATTGCCTGATGCGTGGGGGATTGATCAAGTGTTTCCGGTATTGCCATTAAGTGGTTTAACCGAAGCACCAAAAAAACGTGCTGTATTACTTGATATTACCTGTGATTCAGACGGCGCGCTTGAGCACTATGTTGATGGCCAAGGCATTGAAAGCACATTACCCGTGCCTGAGTACAGTGCTGATAAACCTTACTTAATGGGCTTTTTCTTAGTGGGTGCGTACCAAGAAATTTTAGGTGATATGCACAATTTATTTGGCGATACGCACAGCGCCATTATCAATATGGATGAGCAAGGCGTTGCCAGTATTAGTGAAATAAACCAAGGTGATACCGTAGCCGATATGATGCGTTATGTACATTTAGATGTTGAGAGCTTTCAACACTCGTACGCACAGTTAGTGGCTGCAAAAATAGATAAAAATGAACAGCAAAGCGTTTTAGACGAGTTGCAAAGCGGCCTTAATGGCTACACTTATTTAGAAGAGTTATAAGCAATGTCTAGCTTGTTTGGTCATGTTGACCACTCATTGTATTCAAACGGGATGACGTTTTTACGTCGTCCTATGGTGCAAAACATTAATGCCATTGATGCAGATGTCGTTGTACTAGGCTTACCCTTTGACTTAGCAACATCGGGCCGCCCCGGTGCACGCTTAGGGCCCGATGCTATTCGCAGAGCGTCGGTACATTTAGCCTGGGAAGACACTAAATACCCGTGGACATTTCCTTTGTTTGAGCGTTTAACGGTTGCTGATGCGGGGGACTTTACTTATCCGGTAGGCGATCCTGAGTATTTTACGGCACAGCTAGAAATGGCTGCAGAGCAAATACTTCGCCAAGGGGCAACGCTGTTAGGCCTTGGTGGCGATCACTTTGTAACGCTTCCGCTATTGCGCGCGCATGCAAAGATACATGGCAAAATGGCACTGGTTCATTTTGATGCGCACACTGATACATACAGCAATGGCTCGCGCTTTGATCACGGCACTATGTTTTATCATGCACCCATGGAAGGGCTGATTGATGTAGATCACAGTATCCAAATTGGTATTCGTACCGACTTTGACCAATCAAAGCATGAGTTTGCAGTGATTGATGCAATGCAAGCTAATGATTTGCACGCTAATGAAATAGCAGCGCAAATACGCGAGCGAGTAGGCGACTTACCCGTTTACTTAACATTTGATATAGATTGTTTAGATCCTGCATTTGCACCAGGTACAGGCACACCTGTATGCGGTGGTTTAACATCAGATAAAGTGCTTAAAATACTGCGCGCACTAAAAGGCATAAATATGGTGGGTATGGATGTGGTAGAGGTTTCACCGTCGTACGACCAAAGTGAGCTTACCGCTATTGCCGCAGCAACAATTGCCAGTGAATTATTGCACCTGTGGACACATAAAAATAAGTATTAACGCTATAAGTTAAGCACTACAAAAAGGTATGCACTGGCATACCTTTTTTATTTTAGAGGTGTCGATTATTTTGCAGCTTAATTTCTTTTAACCAAATAAAACTTAAGCCAATAAGCGGCAGGTTAGTGGTTACTGGGTTAAATGCTTCAATGAGTAATGGTGGCTGCATTACTACAACCGCTAACAAAAGCCCTAAAAGCGCTAAAATATTTAAAATAACGATGTGCTTATTTTTATAAAACACTAATAAGCATAATCCAAATATAATTTCGCCAATACCCGCCGAACGTGTAATTAAGTCAGACACTTCAGCTGAAAAACCCGCACTGCCAGTCATTAGTTTTTCAAGCGGGGCAATATGATAAAGCTTTGGAAAAAAGCCGTGAATGATACTAACCCAAATAACTATTTGAACAATTTAACTTACTAAATCAATTACTAACGTCGTTAAAAAATCTCTATTTAGAACCACTAAACAAAAAATTTTTTGCCTAGTTAATAAATGATTTATTTATCGTTAAAATAGCTCCTATAGTTAATCGAATTAGTATACCCAACTTAGACTCACTATGTAGCGAGCAATTTGTATATAACTGGGGTTATTTCCTCGCATTGTCTATTCGCTCTTGTGCGCTTGGGTGGCTAGATAAATATTCGAGCAAATTATTTACCTTTTCAAGGTGTTCGTTTTCGCTGGTGTGCGCGCCTTGTAATGCTTCAATGGCATCGGCAAAGTCGTTGCTTGAATACCCTAAATGCTCAAGTTGAATGAGTGCATAGCTATCTGCCTCGCGCTCCATATCACGAGAAAACCCTTGCTGTGCAAAAGATGCCCCCGTACCAAGTACCATTTCTGCTATGCCTTCTAAATCGCCAAATATAACTGCAAGTACAATGGTACTGGCTGCCGATTGCGCAGTCATGCGTACGCTATGCTGGTGGACTACGTGGCCAATTTCGTGAAGTAATACGGCTTTTAGTGCGTTGGGTTTATCGGCTAATAAATTTGCTAACTCATCGGTTACGACAATACGCCCGTGGGGCATTGCAAACGCATTCGCTCCAAAGGCCTCTGATTTATAAAACGATAACCTATAAACCGATGGCTCAAGCGAGAGCGCATTAAGCATTGTATTAAAGTGTTGTTGTACTTTAGCTTGTTGCTCATTAGGCAGCTCACTGTCATCAAGCGCGAGCTTTTCAATTATGGTAAAGCTTTGTTCACCCATTTGCTCTACTACACTGCGCGGCAGAGTATCAACACTGTAAACAGCAATAGCGGGCACAACTTTATAAAGCATTAACCACATAAAAAGCGGTGTAAAAATAACGGCCGCGATAATAGCCCATTTACTTTTTTCAAGGCGCTCTAGTAGGTCATGCTTATTTGCTTTAAAAGGCCAGCGATAATTTACATCAGTAGGAATAAAGCGGCTGCCATCATTAAAATTTAGTTCATCAGCAAGCCCAGCTAGGCCAGAGGTGAGTGTTATATCGCTTATTGCATGGCTTGAAATAAGCTGGTCATCGTAGCTAATCTCAACACAGGTGTCGCTAATGCTAGCGACACCTTGCTGGTAATTGCTTGATGCCTTGGGGAAGTAATGTCCCTGTACGTGCATAATAAGCTCTTAGGTTAGCGATAGGTCAATATCAAATACATTGGCTGCTTCTTCAGCAAACGATGACTGCTCTTGTTGCGCGGTATCCACTAAATTTAGCGCACTAGGGTAAATATTAACGGTTGTAACCTCGGCAAGCATTCTCGATGTACGCACTTTGGTCCACGGGTAGGCAAGCCCTAAAGAAAACACGATTGCCAGCATATTGGTTAATAGTAATATGGCAAAAGGAATAGGCTTAAGCTCTGATTTAAATGATGCTACGTCTTCAAATTGACTGTTATCAAAAATATGGTTACGAATAGCCGCAGCCCACACAGCGGTTACTATCGCAATCATAAATACGTAAGCAATCATTAATCCACCAAACATAATGCCCATTTTGGCTGGATCTTGTGCAGCTTGTTGGTTTTCTACATTCATTAAATCAAGCCCAAATAAGCCTAATACAGCCATAAATATCACCATAGTGATAGAGCTCACCACAAAGCAAATAAGGGCGGTTAAGTAGTAGGTTTCACCTTTAAGGTTTACGGTTAATGGCGTGTCACCGTAGCTAATATTGCTATGTATGTACGTGTCGATACGTTTTAAAACATACGGCATTAATAAATAAAGGGTAAAAATACTGGCAATAGGTAAAAGAATAAAGTTAATGAAGGCTTCGCCGTAATCGCCTTTAAATGCAAAGCGTACATTTCGATGACGGGTCATACGCATATTAAAGCGCAGACCTTGGTTAATAATCCACGGCATTAAAAAGATAAAAGCAACCGCAAATAGTAAACCTACAAGAGGAAAAAAGCTGCTACCAAAGGAGTAAATTAAAAATACAATAACCGCTAAAATACGGCCTTTTAAAATTTGCATAGGGGTGGCTAAGTAGTCAAAGCTGTGTCCGTCAATGCGGGTGTGGCCATAAAAGTATCGCATTGTGCGCACTTTTGCCCAAGCCGAATAAATACCTAAAGTAAGCACGCTCAGTAAAATATTGACTATCCAAATACCAAAAAACTCACCGCCTTTACCGCTAAACTGTACTTTGCCGCTAAAAATAGGGGCAGCAGGTTCACTTACTGCAGGGGTGGTTTCTGGGGGAGTAGGGTGTATTGATTCCATTAAAATTATATCCATGTTGTTTTTTTGTTAATTTACCTAAATTTGGTGCAAAGCTCAATCTTTAATAGCCTTACAGCCTACAATGGCGCTGCTTTTAATATATGTGGTGCTGCACTTTAAATCATCTCTGGTATACTAGGGCGATAATTTTATGGGGCTGTTATGATTTCAAAAAACCAACTCAAGCTTATTCGCCAACTTGGCCAAAAAAAGTACCGAAAGCAATATAATCAATACCTTGTACAAGGTGAAAAAAACGTACTTGAGTTGTTAAACAGCCCATTAAAGGCGGTTGATATATTTGCAACACAGGCGTTTATAAATACTCACCAAAACCAGTTTCCACATGTAGATTTTACGCCAGCAGAAGAAGAGTCGCTGACTAAAGTCAGTACCTTAGTGAGTAATAACGCGGCCATTGCAGTGGTTGATATGCCAAAGGCTGATTTACCTAATAATACCGGCTTAATATTGGCGCTTGATGGAGTTTCTGATCCGGGCAATTTAGGCACTATTATCAGAGTTGCTGATTGGTATGGCATTAAACATATAGTAACAAGTACCGACAGCGCCGATGCTTACAACCCTAAAACAATTAGCGCTACCATGGGTTCGTTTGTCAGAGTATCGGTAAGCCAAGTAGAGCTACCTGAATACTTACAAACATTAAATATGCCTATTTATGGGGCATTTTTAGATGGGCAAAGCGTACATACAACGGACCTTAGTGCAAAGGGTGTATTGCTTATGGGCAGTGAGTCGCATGGCATACGCGAGCAGTGTGCAAAATTAGTAAGCGACAAAATAACCATACCGGCTTTTGGTGAGGCAGAGTCACTTAATGTGGCAATGGCTACAGGTATTATTTTAGATAACTTTAAACGCCAAGCTTAACTTTTTAACTGTTTATGAGTTAAATTGTTTGTAAGTAATAACAATAATAATCGGTAATAACAATAAGATGCGCTTAAGCACTATTAAATTAGCGGGCTTTAAATCGTTTGTAGAGCCCACTAAAATTCCATTTCCTGATCAAATGACGTGTGTTGTTGGGCCTAACGGCTGTGGCAAATCAAACGTGATTGACGCTGTGCGATGGGTGCTTGGTGAAAGCTCAGCTAAAAACTTACGTGGCGATGCCATGACCGATGTTATTTTTAATGGCTCAACTAATCGTAAACCCATCTCGCAAGCTTCAGTAGAGCTTATTTTTGATAATACCCAAGGTGATTTACCTAATACATTTGCCGACAGAAACCAAATAGCGATTAAGCGTTTAGTTACACGCGATGGTCAATCGTTGTACTTTTTAAATGGGAGCAAATGTCGTAAGCGCGATATTACCGATATATTTTTAGGCACCGGGCTTGGCCCGCGTAGTTACGCAATTATAGAGCAAGGGATGATCTCGCGTTTAATCGAGAGCAAACCTCAAGAGCTGCGCGTATTTTTAGAAGAAGCCGCGGGTGTGTCTAAATACAAAGAACGCCGCCGCGAAACGCAAACCCGAATTAAAAGTACCCGCGAAAACCTTGAGCGTTTACTTGATGTGCGTAAAGAGTTACAAGCGCAACTAGATAAACTGGCTGTGCAGTCGGTTGATGCGAAAAAATACCGCGATTTAAAAGCGCAAGAGCGTACCTTAAAAGGCCAAGTAGCTGTATTAAAATGGCAAAAGCTGCATCAACAACAGCTTGAAAAAAGTGAACAAATCAAAAAGCTTAATGAGCAAATCGCCTTTTTTAAAACGGCTCACTCAGGCCACGACGATGTGCTTGCAAGCCTTGAGGCTCAAGTAAATGCAGAGCAAGATGCGCTTAACGATGCGCAGCATCAGCAACACGTTACCCACACAGAGTTGACCCGCGCCGAACAACAACACATTAATATTAAACAGCAAACGCAAACACTTAAACAAAGTGTGGTTAAGCTTGAACAGCGAAAGCTGCAAAGTGAAGCGCTAAAAACACAGCAGCAAAATGTGTGTGAGCAGTTATCTGTGAGCCACCAAGAGATAAGCGAGTACAGTTTAGAGTGCAGCGAACAAGTTGAAGAGCTTACCCTTACACTTGCAGATTTAGCTGATGAAAAAAATAAGCACACAAACGCGTGGCAAAGCCTTAATCAACAACAGAACGCGCTTAATAATAAAGTACAGGCGCAGCAAAGTAGTGTTAAGCAAACAGAGCAAGCCTTAGCCCATGTAAACGCACAGCTTAGCCAACTAAATAACCAAATTGACGATATTAAAAGTAGCCAATTAGAGCAGCAACTAGCCGAGCAACAAAAATACAAACAAACCCTTACTCAAGAGCTTGCCAGTAAGCAAACGGCACAAACACACTGCACCGCAGCGCTTAAAGAGCAAACCGATTTAGTAAATAACGCTGAGCAGCAACATCAGCATAGCTTACAGCACGTTAATGAGCTAAAAGCTCGCATTGCTGGGCTTAAAAGCAGTTTAGGGATTGAAGATGACAATAAGCAGCACACTTTATTTAATCAATTACAAGTAAAGCCAGGGTTTGAACATATAGTTGAACAGGCACTGCAAACGCTTGAGCACCTAAACGTAGCTGATGTGCAAAGCAACAATAGTGTGTGGCCTCACAAAAGTGAAATACCAGTAAATAGCGTTGCGGCGTTGATTACTGAGGGTGTTTATCCCGATTTACTGACCCGTATTGCGTACAGCGAAAACGCTGAACTCGCTGCGTTAAATGATACGTTTTATATTGCGGTTATGGATAAAAGCGGTGCTTTACATGCTCGAAACTGGCACCGTAGCGCAGACAAAAACGCCGAAAACTCACAACTTTTAAAACACACACAGTTAAAGCAAAAAACAGCGAGCTTAGTAGAGGCTGAAAATACCCTTGCAAGGGATTTTGAGAATCTTAATGCGCTAAAAACACAGCAGCAAAAGCTGAGTGATGAGTTAGCAGTACTTAAAAATGCAATTCATCAATTAGCACAAAACATGGCCGTGGCCACTACGCGCAGCGACATGTTAAAAGAGCAAGTAGCACAATTTTTACAGCAACTAGAAAAGTACCAGCAACAAAAGCGTGCATTAACCACTGAGCAATCACAATTATTAAAAACGCGCGATGAGTACAACAGTGCGCTTGAAGTGTTACATCAACAGCAACATAATTTAGCTGACGAATTGGCAAGCGCCGACGCTGCTTGCATACGCAGTAATACTGCATACAGCCAAGCTGCAGCTACACTTGAGCAATATAAAACACAAGCGCATCAGGCCACGTTAAAAGAGCAAAAAGCACACAGTGAGTGGAAGCTTAGTCAAACAAAGCTTAATCATGCTGAGCAAGAGCTCATTAGTGCGCAAGAAGAAGCGCAAGAGCTGCAATCGCAAATGGAAGCGTTGCTTATACCCGAGCAAGAGCTCACTGAGCAAATAGCACAGCTTTTAATAAAGCATCAACAGGGCGAAGCTAGCTTGGTCGCGTTACAAAAAAAGCTTAACGAGGCAAAGCAAACACTTATAAGTAAACAAGCCAGCCTTAAGCACTCTCAAGGTGAGCTGACAGGTTTGCAAGAACAACATCAAAAGCTAAGTATTGAAGAGCAAAGCCTAATTATAAAAGCGCAGGCAGCACTTGAGCCGCTTGAAGAATTAAAGCAAAGTTTAAAAAGTGTTTTAGATACACTGCCTGATTCACTGAGTTTAAATGCAGCGCAAAATCAGATCAGTGGGCTTGTGCATCAATTAGATAAGCTAGGTCCAGTTAATTTAGCCGCAATAGATGAGTTTGAACACGCTAAAGAGCGCAATGATTATCTGAATAATCAACTTGAGGATTTAACCAAAGCGTTAAATACGCTTGAAGGGGCGATTCGTAAAATTGACAGCGAAACCAAAACACGCTTTAAAGCTACCTTCGATCAAGTGAACAACGACTTTGCCGAGCTATTTCCAAAAGTATTTGGCGGTGGTAGTGCGTATTTAGAATTAACCAGTGACGATTTACTCGAAAGTGGTGTTAGTATAATGGCACAGCCGCCAGGTAAGAAAAATTCGACAATTCATCTGTTAAGTGGTGGAGAAAAAGCGCTGAGCGCATTATCATTGGTGTTTTCTATATTCAGGCTCAATCCAGCTCCATTCTGTATGCTGGATGAAGTAGATGCGCCGCTTGATGATGCTAACGTGGTACGCTTTTGCCGTTTGGTTGAAGAAATGTCACAATCGGTGCAGTTTATTTATATTAGTCATAATAAAATTGCGATGGAAATGGCAGGGCGTTTAACTGGCGTTACCATGGCAGAGCCAGGCGTATCACGCATGGTAGCAGTAGATATAGAACAAGCAGTGCAACTTGCACACACATAACAGTTTATTTTAAGCGTATTAGTGTTAATTAATACACGGGTTTAGGCATAACAAATAATAAAAGGTGAGGGGATGGCCGAAGAACTAAGATTGGTTTTAATTGTGATCAGTGTACTTGTCATAGGTGGCTTATTAGTACATGGTTTATGGTCAGTTAGAAAAAAAGACAGCCCAGAGGTAGCGCCTTCAGAGCGGGTTGAGCCAATGCAAGATACACCTTCGCATACACCAGTTGAACCTAAAGAGCCGGTTGTTGCCCAGCGAGATGAGCCGCAATTTGGTGAGCTAAACTTTGATGCAAACGAGCCGCAAATAGATACTAGCGTGGCGCAAACACCCATTGAAGACGACCTGCAAGTAGTTCAAGAGCCAGAGCTAGAACCAGAGCCAGAGAGCGAAAAAGAAGCGCCAGCAGATGTGTCTGACTTTGTTATTGTGCATATTCAAATGCCTGAAGGACTAAGCATGCAAGGCAGTAAGTTATTGCCTGCAGTAAATACCTTAGGATTTAAATATTCAGAAGAAGGCTTTTTTAATCGCCACATAGACCCTGCAGGGCAAGGTCCAGTGTTATTTAGATTAGTAAATATGTATAACCCAGGTACGTTTGATATTGATAATATGGAACAGTTTAGCACCGCAGGGGTTAGCTTATTTATGACTTTACCTTGTGAAGGCGACGGGCTGGCTGCTTTTAATATGTTACATAGCGCAGCTAAGAAAATTGCCGATGAATTTGGTGCACAAATTTTAGATGCCGAGCGTGAAGAAATGACCGTTGAGCGCGTTCGTCAATATGTTGAGCAGGTTCGTGCATTTTCTGCGTAATTTATACGCACACATTATTTTTATTAAGCCACTTACCTAAAAGTGGCTTTTTTTATGTTTTTTGAGGTTTAAATGTCTAGCAGCATTAGTGAGCAAATTAATCATCTTCGTAGTACGTTAGAGCAACACAACTACAATTATTATGTCCTTGATACACCCAGTATTCCTGATGCAGAATACGACAGACTATTGCGCGAGTTAAGCGCCCTTGAAAGAGAAAACCCAGAATTTTTAACGCCAGACTCACCCACTCAAAAGGTCGGAGGTGCTGCGCTGAGTAAATTTGAACAAGTTGCTCACCAAGTGCCTATGTTATCGCTTGATAACGCCTTTAGTGAAGAAGAATTTAGCGCCTTTAACCGCCGTATTAAAGAGCGTTTAATGAGCCAAGATGAGCTCACTTTTTGTTGTGAGCCTAAGTTAGATGGCTTGGCTGTGTCGATTATTTACCGTGACGGCGTGCTTGTGCAGGCCGCAACTCGTGGCGATGGTTTTACTGGCGAGAATATTACACAAAATGTAAAAACAATCCGCAACGTGCCCCTTAAGCTGCGTGGCAATTACCCCGCAGAGCTTGAAGTACGTGGCGAAGTATTTATGGATAGCGCTGGGTTCGAAAAATTAAACAGCGAAGCCGAAAAACGTGGCGAAAAAGTATTTGTAAATCCTCGAAATGCAGCCGCAGGTAGTCTACGCCAGCTTGATTCAAAAATTACCGCTAAGCGCCCGCTAATGTTTTATGCGTATAGCACAGGGCTGGTGGCCGATGGCACAATCCCTGAGGATCACTACCAACAATTGGCAAAATTAACCGATTGGGGTTTACCGCTGTGCCCAGAAACAAAGTTAGTTGAAGGTACGCAAGCGGCTTTAGATTACTACAGTGATATTTTAACGCGCAGAAGCGAGCTTAAATATGAAATTGATGGCGTAGTAATTAAAATAAACCAAAAAGCCTTACAAGAGCGTTTAGGGTTTGTTGCACGTGCACCGCGCTGGGCAATTGCTTATAAGTTTCCTGCGCAAGAAGAAATAACCCAGTTACTTGATGTAGAATTTCAGGTTGGTCGCACAGGCGCAATAACGCCGGTAGCGCGTTTAGAGCCTGTATTTGTAGGCGGTGTTACGGTATCAAACGCAACGCTGCACAATGGCGATGAAATAGCCCGTTTAGGCGTAAAGGTAGGCGATACAGTAATTATACGCCGCGCCGGCGATGTTATTCCGCAAATTACACAAGTAGTACTTGAGCGCCGCCCAGATGATGCACGCGACATTGTATTTCCTGCCAGTTGCCCCATTTGTGACTCACACGTTGAAAAAGTAGAAGGCGAGGCCGTGGCTCGTTGTACCGGTGGCTTAGTGTGCCAAGCTCAGCGTAAACAAGCGATAAAGCATTTCGCATCACGCAAAGCGCTTGATATAGATGGCTTAGGCGACAAAATAGTTGATCAGCTGGTTGATAGAGAGTTGGTAAAAACCCCCGCAGATTTATTTATATTAAAACAAGGTCACTTTGAGTCACTTGAGCGTATGGGCCCTAAGTCGGCTAAAAACTTAGTAGATGCGCTTGAAGCTGCAAAGACAACTACGCTTGCAAAGTTTTTATATTCGCTGGGTATTCGTGAGGTTGGCGAGGCCACAGCGCAAAACTTAGCAAATCATTTTTTAACACTTGAAAAGGTAACCCAAGCCAGTATTGAAAGCCTTACACAAGTAAGTGATGTAGGGGTTATTGTAGCAACTCATGTTCGTGGCTTTTTTGATGAGCAACATAATGTAGATGTAGTTAATGCTTTAATTGAACAAGGCATTAATTGGCCAGCGCTAACGCCGCCTTCAGAGGATGAGCAACCCTTAGCTGGGCTAACCTATGTATTAACTGGCACTCTTAATACTTTAAACCGAAACGATGCTAAAGCACGCTTACAACAGTTAGGTGCAAAAGTAGCCGGTAGTGTGTCGGCTAAAACAGATGCATTGGTGGCGGGCGAAAAAGCCGGCTCTAAATTAACTAAAGCACAAGATTTAGGCATAGACATACTTAGCGAAGACGACTTAATTGCACTGTTTGATAAATACAATGCTTAGGGTAATAAAATGAGCCGATATGGACCCGAGTACTGGGATAAATACGGAAGCTACCGTACGCCAATTGCATTTCATCTAAGTTTATTGGTGTTACTACGTGCTTATTTTATTTGGGTTATAGCAGCGCTGAGTCGTCGCCCTGAACTTGATTTAATGTCGTTATTTTTTAAATCTAAAAACGATTTTTTTATCGCAATTTCGATTGGCGCTATTGCGATAGTGCCCACTTTTTTATTTTGCTTAAGACGACCGCGCGACTCTCATCAGCAAAGTGCGCGTTTAGCGATGGTGTGGCGCTACATGCGCTGGCCGTTACTGGTTTGCGCAATAACCGACTTAAGCTGGTTAACAATACAAGCTGCACATAGTCATTACAGGTTTTCACTATTTTTAGCTGTGCAAATGGTGATTGTGTTTTGGGTAATGTGGTACTTGGCAAAGAGTCGTTATTTGCAGGTGTTTTTTAACGATTGGCCAGAGCATACCGAAAAAGCAGATGATAAAAACGCTAAATAAAAGGGAGCTAAATGGATAACATTAATAAAAAAATTGCCATTGTAGTGCTTGGTATTGGCATTATTTTAGGCGCTTTGGTGTTGTTTACATCGTTAACTGATCATATTTGGTTTTCTGCCGTAATAGGATTATGGTTATTTGTGTTTTGTTCGTGTTGTTACAGGCTGACACCCGCCTTTAAAAAGCGCAATACGCTTGATAATTTTATTCAGCGCGATGCACAGCACTTAATGTTATTTAGCTTGGCAGGTTTTTTTGATAAAAAATTTGGCCCGCAATGGCTTGTTATTGGCAACATTGAACATATAGAAAGTAAGAACGATGAGCTTATTATTCATAGCAATAACGAGCGACAATTTAGTGTAAGTTTACCCGCACAAAAAAATGACATAGACGCCTACATGAAGCGCATACTTTCAGATCACGAAAAGCAAACTATTCGCTTTAGTTAGGGGCTGTTGAACTTTGCGGATTAAAGTTTGTTCAAACTAGGGGCTATTTAATCGCGGCGCGAAGTTTGTAACCTAGTGGGCTAAGTAAAAGCTGAGCAAAGCTTCCGCGTCCTGCTCACGCCCTTTACCTACATCCATGTAGGCAACAAAGAGTAAATAGCCCCTAGGAAGAACCCGTTGGGCAGCGCCTGTTTGGCATTAATGCTACGTTATCGCCCAATTATGGGGAATAACCACACAGCATAGGCTCTGCCTTGCCTAAATACCAAACAGACTGCTGCTAATTTAACCTTAAAAGATCAACAGACCCTAATCACTTATTAATACCGAAGGAGGCTATTATGCTTACTTGGAATGATGTTATAAATTTTGCCAATAATGGCAATCCTACGCCACGCGAAAAGGTTGTAAAAACAGACGCGCAATGGCAGGCAATGCTAAGCGATGAGCAATATTATGTGGCACGTAAAAAGGGCACAGAACGCCCTCACAGCTCACAAAGTTGCACATTACTAGAACCGGGTAAATACGCGTGTGTATGCTGCGATAATTTACTTTTTGATGCCGATGAAAAGTTTGATAGCGGCACAGGCTGGCCATCATTTACGCAGCCTGCAACTGTCGATGCAATTGGTTATGTGAACGATTTAAGCCATGGTATGCAGCGCGTTGAAGTGGTGTGTAATGTGTGTGATGCACACTTAGGGCATATTTTTCCTGATGGGCCAGCACCGTCGGGTTTGCGCTACTGTGTAAATGCCGCTGCAATGAAAAAGCTTTAATTATATAGTTAGCCTTCAATCTAGATAAAACAGCTATTTTAGCCGCTAGTTAGCGCTAGGGGGATTGAATATCGAGTTTCATTTCTTTTGCCATATGCAAAATTTTATCTAATCGCTGCGACTGATCTGGCTGCAGTGTAGAATTACTCAAAAGGGCGTAACACTTTTTAGCAATAACCAAGTTAAAAGTGCCGCCTTTTTGTTTTGTCGAATCAAACAAACACTGTAATAAATTAAGCGCAATGCTTGGGTTACGCGGCATAACTCTAAATGCTTGTGTAAACGCCTCTAACGCCGTATTTAATTGCCCTCTATTAAATTGAGTTACTGCATGGTTGTTAAGCTCTTTAGGGCCCATTTTAATGTCGCGGCGCTCACTTTGCTGCTGTTGAATGTAACGCAGGTAAGTTGTATCACTCATATTGGGGTGGCGCTCACAATGGCTAATTATTTGGCTAAATAATGTTTGTGCTTTTTGATGAAAACCCAGCTCGTGAAACGCTTTTGCTTTATCAAGCGCCCCATCTACAGAGCGTATTAACGTATCGTCGTCATCAAGTTGCTCTATCAAGCGCTTGGCTTTTTGGTGCTCGTCTTTTAAATAGTGCAAACGCGCATTAAGTACATCAATTTGAGATTGGTTTGCGTTATTAGGAAACTGCTTTTTTAAATCATTTATGTATTTATTAGTTTGACGCGAAATACGTTGTATTTGGTCTGTTTGATCTGTGGTTAGAGCAAAGTCTATACCGGCACGGGCTGCATTGAGATAGATGTCGGGGCTGTCATGAATAGAATGACGCGCATAGCTGGCTATGTCTTTTTGGGTTAAATAGCTTTTTTCGTAATCGTGGTTTATTAACGAAACATTGCTTAACGATTTTTGTCTTTGGATGTTACGTGGCGCGATATCGACTGCTTGGCTTAAAAAATCTTGCGCCAATTCAAATTGATTTAGTTTTATTTCTAATCGGCCGAGTAAATCCAGTGCAACTAAACGTGTTTCATGGCGCTCAAGCATGGTTTTTAACATGCGTTGAGCAAGAATATGCTCATTATTAGCAATCAGGGCTTCTACTAAACCAACTTTGGCCCAGGCAAATTTTTGTATGTCTAGCACCGAGGTAAAAAAGTCTTTAGCTTCTTCACTGCGGTTTAGCCTAAGCAATGCATCTCCTTTTAAGCGAAGGAGGATAGGGCTGTATATATTGTTTTTTTTATTTAAAGTTGCATCGATTACTTTTATTGCTTTAGAGTCGTTGCCATCATCTACTAATGTATAAATGCTCTGTAGCTCATTTTTACGTTTTAGAATACGCTCAATCCGCGTTTTTAACTCTTGTACCGTAAATGGCTTTACCAAAAAGTCGTCGGGTTGAAGCTCTAAAACGCTATGCACTAACGCACCACTGGTTTCTGCAGAAATAAAAATAAACGCGGTGGAGTTTTTTATCAGTTGCTTAACACGGAGTTCTTCGTAGAGTTGGTAGCCGTCTTGGTGTTTGCTTAAATTAAATGAACATACAATTAAATCAAATTGCTCAACCAAACATCGCTCTTTTGCAGCAATTGCATGATCGGCAAAGTGCAACTGCCGAAAGCCAAGCCTTTCTAGCGACTGTTTCATATAGCTTTGAGCGAGGGGCTGCTCTTCCACTATCAGTATTTTGGCTTTGGCGTAGATCTTAGTTGGCATTGGCTTACATGTTGTTTGATTTATCACAGACTATAATCAACAGTTTAGCTGCTTACAAGGGAATTTAACTATTAGCCGAGGTTATTAGAAGATTAAGTTATTTTCATACGTTTAGATGGCTTCATATTATCCTGGCCTTAGCGATTTAAAATCAATGTTTAATTAATAGGTAAAAAGCAGCTCTAAATAATAGTTAAAATAATCTAGTGTTTTTTGGAGTGTTTATACGTGGTGGGTGATATTGAACTTGAACCAGTGGCACTCGCCATTATTTGTAAAGGACAGCGATGCTCTCTTTTTCTTATAACTGAGTTAATTACCTTTATATAATTTTATAGCGTATAGATTAATCGTTTTGCAAAAGACAAATCAAGAGTGATATTTATGGAAGTTTTTAACTTAGGTATTTTGAAGTGTTTATATGTGGTGGGTGATACTGGACTTGAACCAGTGACCCTCGCCTTGTAAGGGCGATGCTCTCCCAACTGAGCTAATCACCCACATATAATAGGTATGACTTTATCAATTTAACGTTTTGTATAATTTGGTGGGTGATACTGGACTTGAACCAGTGACCCTCGCCTTGTAAGGGCGATGCTCTCCCAACTGAGCTAATCACCCAAATTATATATTTAATATGCACCATTCTAAGAATGGTGGGTCGTACTGGACTTGAACCAGTGACCCTCGCCTTGTAAGGGCGATGCTCTCCCAACTGAGCTAACGACCCATATTAAATTTTAAAACGCGACTATTAATATAATAATAGGCTTTATATGTGGTGGGTGATACTGGACTTGAACCAGTGACCCTCGCCTTGTAAGGGCGATGCTCTCCCAACTGAGCTAATCACCCACATATAAATTAAAACGCTACTATTAAAATAAATAGTACTGGACTTTAACCAGTGAACCTCGCCGTTACTTGGAAGTAGCGGTAATGCTCTCTTTTTCTAGCTGAGTCATGACCCATTTAGATTTGTGTAATATGCACCATTCTAAGAATGGTGGGTCGTACTGGACTTGAACCAGTGACCCTCGCCTTGTAAGGGCGATGCTCTCCCAACTGAGCTAACGACCCATATTACATGCTACTACCTGTATAGATAGTACTGGACTTTAACCAGTGAACTTCGCCATCTTTTATAAAAAGCGGTGATGCTCTCTTTTCTTGTAACTGACCTAACGACCCATATTACAATTTTAAAACGCGACTATTAATGTAATAGGTTTTATATGTGGTGGGTGATACTGGACTTGAACCAGTGACCCTCGCCTTGTAAGGGCGATGCTCTCCCAACTGAGCTAATCACCCACATATAAATTAAAACGCTACTATTAAATAATAGTACTGGACTTTAACCAGTGAACCTCACCTTCTTTTACTTAAAGCAGTGACGCTCTCTTTTCTAACTGAGTTAACAACTCATATAGAATTTTAGATGTGTACACTTAATAAAGTGGTGGGTGATACTGGACTTGAACCAGTGACCCTCGCCTTGTAAGGGCGATGCTCTCCCAACTGAGCTAATCACCCACATCTAAACAACATTACATTGCTGCGTTGTTGTGGGGCGCTATTATAGATAGAGTTGCAAATGTGTCAACACTTGAATGATAAAAATGTGCTGAATGAAGGTTTTATAAACAGCGCAGGGTGGTTGGCGTTTACTTTATCATCAAATTTAAGTTGTTAGGGTAAATTAACAGCTGAATCTGAACTAAGTGCTGCCTTATTTTTACTTACAATAAAAAGCATTGCTTAAATAAGCTAATAAAAGGCGATGTTGAAATTGATACAGTAAGCGTGACGTTTTATCAAAAAGAAGATTTATGACTATATAAGGTTTTAAATTATTGAACTGGTATACGGTACTTTTTAAAAGGTAAGGGCATAAGCAGTTATCTGTATTGCCATTAGTGCGAATAAACTTTAATTAACACCAAGGGTTTTGGCACAATGACAACAAAATAGAGCCTATTACCCAAACTGGAACATAGCGTTTAAAAACAGCACGAATTGTTTGCTAGCACTTTTAACGACGGCCTAATTCACTTCAATTTTTATATGTGTGTACAAGCAACTTAAAAAGGGAAGGGTTGAGCATTTAATAATAAGGTTATCGAATAGAGCCCTCGCATTTTAATAACACACTTAAATGCGGGGTTTAGCCTTGGTTTTAGTACTTTTTTAACCCCAACTCAATTTGCATATAAATGTATACCTTTTATGTTAAACATTATTACTTCATCAACGAGGTATAAATAGATAATTAACCTGTTTATAGTACTGTGAGATGAAGTACAGGCCAAATTTTGTCGAAATTGTATTTTTTTGCATGTCTGATAGCCAGTTTGTTGAAAATTAAACCATTTAAATAAAGTGGCATAAAAAACTGTTGACTTTATTTTGGGGGGTGCATAGAATGCGCCCCGCACTCAGCGATACACAACGTGTTAAACACGTTAGGTATTAAAAGGTTTGGGGCTATAGCTCAGCTGGGAGAGCGCTTCGCTGGCAGCGAAGAGGTCTGCGGTTCGATCCCGCATAGCTCCACCAAATCTTTGTGCATGTCCTAGGGTAGCAGTTTTCTGTGTCCCCATCGTCTAGAGGCCTAGGACACCGCCCTTTCACGGCGGTAACAGGGGTTCGAATCCCCTTGGGGACGCCATCTAACAAATAGTTAGGCGTGGTTTTACCAAGAGAATAGCGTAACACTTAAAGCTCGAGTCTTTATGTGTATTAAACGTATTACCTTAGCACCTCATGATATGAGTTAAACTTATCAATTGTCCTAGTGACACTTTTTAGTGTCCCCATCGTCTAGAGGCCTAGGACACCGCCCTTTCACGGCGGTAACAGGGGTTCGAATCCCCTTGGGGACGCCACTTACTATTTATAGTAGGGTAGTGTTAT